>PIVL01000147.1 GCA_003354145.1 Paracoccaceae bacterium | reverse complement strand
ATGGTGATCTCTGCCTTCAGCTGTCCTATGATCGCAGCCATGGTTGCTGTCGAAGCCGTATCAACCAAGAATTCGTACGGTCTATCGTTCTCATTACCAAACATAACCGCGTCAAAGCCTGCCTTTTGCAAAGCCACAAGATCAGCCTTCGCAGCAGCGACCAAATCAAGAGACGGATCAAAAAGTGGAGACCCTGGTAGTGCCCCGATATGCACCATTCCAATGATTGGCTTGGTCTTCCCGAATACCCGTCTGAAATTCGCAGTCATCTCGTATTCTCCTTCGTCAACACTATGACTGCTAACCTTTTAACGTAAAGGGATTTTGGGCGCTGCTAGCCCTCTGCAAACTGGAGATTAACCAAAATGACCCGCGAGTACGCTAATATCTGCACTTAATAGCTGTTCTACGAATTAGCTCCAAGGATAGGGGCACCGTCGGGCAATGGTGCATCAGAATGGAGGAGGCCGGCAGATTTCAGATCAACCCACAACTGTGTTGGTGTGGATGATGCGGCCCAACCAAGAATACCCTGAAATTCTGCAGCGGTTCTGGCACCTGGGACGATACTGGACACAACCGGATGGGCCAGCGGAAATTGAAGCGCCGCCACCGGTAAATCCACACCGTTATCCGCACAAATATCACCTATTTTCTTGACGCGATCCACGACGCTTTCGGGCGCTTTTGAATAGTTCCACATTTCGCGCCCGACCAGAATGCCAGAGTTGAATGGACCGCCGATGATCAAACTTGTTCCTGCGGCCTGACAAGCAGGAATCAGATCGTCCAGCGGAGTTTGCTCTAATAAAGTATAGCGCCCGGCCAACAGAAATGTGTCCCAGTCACCGATTTCCAATGCTGCCAAACACACAGCGTTTTCGTTGACACCCAGCCCGATCGCGCGCACCTGACCGTTTGATCGCAATTCATCCATAGCCCGGTAGCCACCATTGGAGAGATCCTTGAAATGGCGCGCGTTCAGCTCAGGTCCGTGCTGCATTTCACCGATATCGTGGGCCAGCAATATATCGATCCGATCAAGCCCAAGCCGGTGCTGGCTGGCCTCGAATGAGCGCATGACACCATCATACGAATAGTCATAGACCGGATGAAACGGCAGCGGATCAATCATACCCTCATCCATGGGATTAGGGTGTGCACCGGGCTCCAGAAGGCGGCCGACTTTTGTGGACAAAATGTAATCACGGCCCCTTATTGCATCGCCCACCGCCCTCTCCGAGCGCCCGAACCCATAGAATGGAGCTGTGTCGACGAAATTCAGACCGGCCTCGAAACCGGAACGGACGACACCAAGGGCATCACTGCGGTCCACATCCGCGAAATTGCCGCCTAGCGGCGCACCTCCAATACCTAGCAGAGTCACATTCAGGGTGGATCGGCCAATTTGACGGGTCTGGATAACCATGGGCTTATGAACCTTTCAAGCGACATTCTCCGGCGCGCGGAACGCCTGACAAGTCTAGGTGCACCGCTGCGCGCAGGCAACGGATTTGACGCGAGATGCTGTCCAGTCAAAAGCAGAACCGGCGCATTTGACGAAAAAACACCGCGAAGGATTGCCTTGGATCTGGCATGGCCGGTCTCGTCAATTTGGTTTTCGATGCAAAGCCAGTTGATCTTGTTGCAGGGAAAAACCCGTTTGCTGTTGAAGAGGATCGCCCCCTTCTTGTTGGCAATACGATTCACGGGATTGGTTTTGCAAGCCATTGGTTTTTTACCATCTTCTACCGAGACGATGGTATTGCGAAAGGCATGTCGTCGTGCATACAAAATGTACCACCGGTCGAGTATCAAGACGGAGTATGGGAAATCGCTACTGACAAAGGAAATTGTCTGAAATGGACACTTTGGAAAAGAGACCTTGAACGCTGTATGATTGTGTTTCGTCACGAGGACGGCTACGAAGTTAGGACCGCCGACGGGGTCCGTCAGTCGGTTTTCGAAGTATTTGCGGGCAACCCAAACGGTTTGTGATTACCGCAGAGTCGCTGCTTACGCCGAACCGAAGACCCACTTCGTCAAAGGTTTGTTGCCGCTGGATGGGTGTCACCAAGCGGTGAAAAATCTGACAAGGAGGAAACAAATGTCATCTGCTGAAACTTCCATAAAAGGTCAGAGTCTGGCACTCGACATTGTTGGCGTCTGGTCGCTGCTATCGCGCGAAGACCATACGAGCGACGGGCGTCTTCTTGTCGACCCAGCGCTTGGCGAAAACCCACTTGGAATATTGACCTACGCGCCAAGTCATTTTGCAGCACAATTCATGAAACGGGACCGATCTGATGCTGACGGCACAGCAACCAGCCAACAAGGTCAAAACAACACCGGCGCGGTCGGTGGCTATGATGCATACTTTGGAACATACCGGATCAATGAAGAAAACGGCGAGGTTGTTCACCGCCTTGATGGGGCACTGACCGCAGACAATATTGGGCTGGAAGTTACGCGAAACTTGCAGGTCAAAGACGATCAACTCGTGATCCAACTTGACACAACATCAACGCAGGGCGAACCTGTTTCGCGCACTCTGACTTGGCAGCGGGTAGGTTAGCTGGGACGAAATCGACTGACCGGATTCATAGGCTCTGCCGCAGCGTAGAAGTGCCAGAACCCGCCCATTCAAGTAAGGCTTGCTGCACGTTGGCTGGAAAGTCTGTTTTTTCTACTTTCATATGAATGATCATTTTACGCACGAAACCAAGGCCGTAGAGTTGAACGAACTGCCTGTCATCCGCAGCACCGCGATCCTGCGCGATCAGTAGATCGTTAATCCGACACGAGTGTCTCAAATGAACTCATCAAGCAAAATGTGTTGCGGCAAGACGCCGTTTCAGACCATGATTGAGGGCAAGGAAATTTGGAAGGAAAAGTTCGTGAACTGAAACTGACCTGACAAATGCTGCCTGAAAAACGGTAATTGTCAGATCAAGTCGGAACCACCACATTTGAACATCTGGGCGTGACGATCTTATCAGACGCTCTCCGGGTAAAGCTGTAAGAGAAGGGCGTCGACAATGATCGACGCCCCCCGGCTCACTTCATCTTAACGATGGTAACTTTGCCTTTGATACGATCTTCGACGAACTCGATGTCCTGACCTACAGACATTTCTGAGATCATGTCCTTGTCCGCGCGGAAGATCATCGTCATGCTTGGCATGTCAAGATTAACCAAATGACCGTGCTTGATAGTCACCTTGCCGCTCTTTGCGTCAATTTTCTTAATTGTCCCAGCCGAATATCTCAGCTCAGCTTGCACCATATTGTCACCAACTGTGATCGGACCGTGCATGCCGGACTCATAGTGGCCGGGGATCAGGCAGGCGAACTCGAAGGTGCCTTCGTTTTCAAACTTCCAGATCACCTCACCAGAGCCACCTTCGTCCAGACGGATCGAGTTGGGGTCGTCATGCTCCATGTCCATCTCGGCCATCATTTCCTTGTGCTTGGTGTTGCCCTCGACGGTGTCAATTACAAACTCGTGTTCCAATTCACCCTTATTCGTGACGTTGAAACGGATAGTTTCGCCTTTCGCGATCTCAACTGACGCCGGTTCGAACAGCATGTCGCCATCGTCAGTTTCAAGCATGGTAACGTCGATTGTACGGTCCACGCTCGCTGCATCTCCGGGCATGCCGATCGCCATTTCGGCATGTTCATCCGCATGGCCATCGTCGTGTCCATCACTGTGTGTTCCGCCAGCGTATGCTGGTGCGGAAAGAGCGAACGCGAGTGCCGTTGTCAAAAGTAATTTCTTCATCAGTTTATCCTATGGTTTTGGTTGATAGATTGCGTTGAAGGGCCGGTCAGCTCTTCATCGTTGGTTTCGGTGTCACAAGGGTTTTGGGGCTGTTGTTGGAGGCAATTTCGGGCAACTCACCCGTCCATTCATAGGCCTGCTCACCCGGAGGGTTTTCGTACCAGCCGGGATCTGAGTAATCGTCCGCATCTATGCCATCACGCACCTTGACGACCGAGAACATGCCGCCCATTTCAAGGGGGCCGTAGGGGCCCCAACCCGCCATCATCGGGATAGTGTTGTCGGGCAGAGGCATTTCCATCACGCCCATATCCGCCATACCAGCAGTGCCCATCGGCATATATTCAGGCTGGAAGGTGCGCATTTTTTTGGTGAGCGGCTTCTTGTTCACCCCAATGAATGTCGGCACATCGTGACCCATCGCGTTCATCGTGTGGTGCGATTTGTGGCAGTGAATTGCCCAATCACCCAAATTGTCCGCGACAAATTCATAGGCGCGCATTCCACCGACAGGAATGTCGATGGTGACTTCGGGCCATTGCGCAGCTTCCGGCACCCATCCGCCATCAGTACAGGTGACCTTAAAGTCATATCCGTGCATGTGAATTGGGTGGTTCGTCATCGTTAAGTTGCCGACACGAACACGCACCTTATCACCCTGGTTTACAACCAGAGGATCAATGTCGGGGAATATCCGACTGTTCCATGTCCACAGGTTAAAGTCCGTCATCGTCATGATGCGGGGCACATAGGTGCCCGGATCAATATCAAATGCGTTCAACATGATCAGAAAATCGCGGTCGACTGGCATAAAGGTCGGGTCCTTTGGGTGGACCACAAACATGCCCATCATCCCCATCGCCATCTGCACCATCTCGTCGCCGTGCGGGTGGTACATGAAGGTACCAGATTTTGTCAGGTCGAACTCATAGACATAGGTTTTTCCGGGTGGGATGCCGGGGTGGCTCAGTCCCCCTACCCCATCCATTCCTGATGGCAGGATCAGGCCGTGCCAGTGTACTGTTGTATGTTCCGGCAACCTGTTGGTCACATAGATACGTACCCGGTCTCCCTCGACGGCCTCGATTGTTGGTCCAGTCGATTGTCCGTTGTAACCCCACAGATGCGCGATCATGCCATCGGCCAACTCGCGTTCCACGGGTTCAGCAACAAGGTGAAATTCCTTCACCCCGTTGTTCATCCGGTGCGGCAAAGTCCAGCCATTAAGGGTAACAACAGGATTATAGTCTGGCCCTGAATTCGGGCGCGCTGTGATTGCCGTGGCTGCACTATCCATCTGCGCGGCCTCAGGTAGACCCATATTCAGGGTTTTACCCCAAGCTTGCGAAGAAACCAGCGTTGCACCTGCGGCACCGGCTCCGAGTAATTGACGTCTATTTAACATATCGTCTTCCTTTCAGTGTCCTGCGCCGCCACCGGCGGCAAGTGTTGCACCCTCTCCACCGGCACCAGCGCTACCTGAACCACCGCCGTAGATCGCAGCAGTCAGGTCAGCTTGTGCCATGAAGAATTCGCGTTTCGCATTTGCAGCCTCCAGCGATGCGCTCAGCTTCTCGCGCACATCTGTCAGCAGCTCAAAAGTGTTAGTGATCATGCCGTTGTAGGACAGCAGGCCTTCTTCCTCGACGGTATTGCGCAGTGGCACAAGAACGTCTCGGTAATGCCGGGCGATCTTGTAGGACGCGAGATAGGAACTTTCCGCCCCACGCGCCTCAGAGCGTACGTTTACTGCCCGCTCCGCCAAAACGTTGGCCGCCTGCAGATACATCAGCTCAGCCTTGCGCATCCGCGCTTTGCCCGTGTCATAGATCGGGATCGCGAACTCCAACTCCACTTGTGGAGTTGTCTCAGTTTTAGTTTCACCGTCTTCAGCTTCGCGCTCAGTCTCAAATCCCGCGATTAATTCGAGGTCGGTCACCAACCGGGTCTGGTCAGTTAGCTCAAACGCAGCCGCCTGAGCCTCTAAGCCCAGTTTAGCTACACGCAAGTCAACGCGGTTACGCAGCGCCTTGCCTTCAACGTTCGAAATGCGGCCGACTGACCGTGGCAGCGCGGGCAACGCATCTGGCACGTTATAGTCTACTTCAGTGCCCCAAAGACCCATGAGCTTGGTCAGGTCCTCTTTGGCACGTGTCGCGTTCAGCCTTGCTTGGGCCAATTGTCCAGCGAGTTCGGCATTGAAAGCATGTTCCCGTGCTTGCCCCGCCTTGTTTAGAGCCCCTGTCTCGCCAAGTTTGCTCGCGAGTTCAGAGCCAGCGTCAGACGTCGCCTTGGCCTGCTTCAGATAGCTCACGACCTCAAACGCTGCGACTGCGTTGATCCAGGCCTGTCGCGTTTGATTGGCTAGGGCGAGTGTGTCGTTCACAGCGGTCAATTGCGCTGCTCGGAAATTCACTTCGGCCAAAGCGACCCGCTGTTTGCGGGTTTTCGCATCCAAAATATTGGTCGCGATCATACCTTCGATTGCGCGGTAAACACCCAGCTCAGCAGCACCAATACCCAAGATACCTATAGATACGACCGGATTTTCAGGCGTTGCTTGCTGCCAGGCTTCAGCGGCGGAAAGACCCACGTTCGCATAGGATGCCTGCAATCCTCTGTTGTTGAGCAAAGCCACCTGAACAGCGGTGTCTGCAGAAATCGTTTTCTGATGCACTTTCCCGTGCACCTGCTTTTTCAGTATTTCGTTTTCAGCTTGGGTTTCCGCGAATACGGTCCGCTTCCCAATCGCTGGCGTAATTTGGCTAGCGATATTGGCAAACCCTGCTTTGGGCTCGGTGAAAGCACCAGGAATAGCAGTGGCGCAGGCACCAAGAATCAGCGGAAAACCAAAGACAAGCGGGAGTTTTGAGACGCGCATCAGTTGCCCTCCGTCTGTTCTTGATTGACGGTTTTCCAGTCACGAGGACCAGTTGGGCCACGGTAGGTGTAGCCAGCCAAGATATCTTGATATCTGATCGGAGATGCGACAGCCGTATTTGTAGAAGCCTGTTGGGCCGTCACGTTTGGCAAAGGCGTAGGCTCGAAAGCACATGCGCCAAGTGCAAGGGCCGAAGCCCCTAAGGTTAGTTGAATTTTCATGAATAGTGCCTGTCTGATGAACTTCGGACTCACGCACAAGAGTGCGCGAAACGAAGGTTCCGCTAAGAACCTTAGATCAGATCAGGAACTGGGGAGGGCGCAGGAAGCCCGATGGCTCAGCCGAGGCTGGCTGTGCATGGAGCATCAGATACTCGCTGCTCGTAACTTGAACTACGAAATTGTGTCCGCTCTGATTGAGAACGGCAGAAAGACATATATCGCTACCGCACGGGCCAGATTTTTGGTCTTTGGCACCCATATCGGAAATAGTGGCGTTTTTTTCATATTTAGAATTCGATGAACCGGCATCATGCACGTAACTTACGTCGCAATTATCAGAGCTAACCGAAACGGCATGTTGATCGCCTTGCATTCCAGAAGCCGCATGAGACGCAGTTGGTGGGGATAACACCAAGGCAAAAGCAAACGCGAGGCACGCGAGTGTTTTTAGCCATGTAGAAATGATGTTATTCGGCTTCATTCTGACCACTTCGGCAATTTGTGAACCCCTGTCAATACATCCAGCGCTGGAAGGTTTCCAACTTATTCGTGAGAGTGGCAAGGAACTGCCGACGCCGCTTTTGCTCGTGCCAGAACCTTCCAGAACAAAAGGGTTTGGTTACTTCATCGGGAATTTTTCTAGCGACTTCAAGATGGGGCAATCAGGCCGCTCATCGCCGGAACATTCGCGCACCAGATGGGACAGCGTGTCCCGAATTTCCTGCAAGTCCAAGATCTTGCTTTCGATCTGCGCCAGATGCTCTTTTGCAATTGCCCGCACATCGGCGCTGGCCCGATCCTGATCAACCCAGAGTGCTAAAAGGTTGCGGCAATCCTCGATTGTGAAACCCAAGGCTCGGGAACGACCTAAAAACGCTAGTTTGTGCATGTCGCTTTTTCGAAAACTACGATAGCCGTTCGTGGCCCGTTCGGGGGTCACCAGTCCGATGTCTTCGTAGTAGCGTATAGTCTTTGGCGGCAGACTAGCGCGCTTTGATACATCTCCAATATTCATCCGAAAACTCCTATTCAGCCGCTGTTGACACAAGGTCAGGATTTGCGCTGGTACTCGAGTGAGACTCAGCAAGGGTCGGGGTAATCCAGCGCAAGCGAAGCGCGTTGGACAACACAAACACGCTGGAAAGCGCCATTGCCCCGGCAGCAAGAGCTGGCGACAGCATCAGCCCGAACACCGGATAAAACACGCCAGCTGCGACGGGGATCAACAAGGCGTTATAGCCAAAGGCCCAGAACAGGTTTTGTCGGATGTTGCGCATGGTCCGTTGGCTCACGTGCAGGGCATTCACTACTCCTTTGAGGTTCCCAGACATGAGCACGACATCTGCCGCCTCTATCGCTACATCTGTGCCTGTGCCTATTGCGACGCCTGTATCAGCGCGGGCGAGTGCGGGGGCATCGTTGATGCCATCGCCAACAAACGCAACCTTGCGCGCGCCAGTTTGCAGCTTTTCGATTGCCGCGACTTTGCCTTCTGGCAGCACCTCGGCAACGACCGTGTCGATGCCCAACTTTGCTGCAATCGCATGCGCTGTGGCCTTGTTGTCACCCGTGATCATCGCGACCTCAAGGCCCAGATTATGAAGGGCGGCAATCGCCTCAGCAGTACTGGATTTGATCGGATCAGACACCGCAATAACAGCGGCAAGGTGCCCGTCGACTGCAGCATAGAGAGGTGTCTTACCCTCCTGCCCCAGCCTTTTTCCAATGCCATCAACAGCATCCAACGTAATGCCTTCGCGGACCATCAACCGGTCCGCACCCACAAGGACCTTGCGGCCTTCAATGACAGCACTAACCCCGTAGCCGGTGATGGAGCTAAAATCGTCAATCGTCGCGAGGGACAAACCACCCTGCTCTGCACGCCGCACAATGGCTGCCGCAATCGGGTGCTCTGACATCGCCTCAACAGAAGCGACAAGGCGCAGAACATCGGCTTCCTCGAACCCCTTCGTTATTGTCAGGTCCGTCAATTCGGGACGGCCCTCTGTCAATGTTCCGGTCTTGTCCAAAGCAACTGTCTTTACCTCGTTCAACGTCTGCAGCGCATCGCCCCGCCGAAACAGCACGCCAAGCTCTGCAGCGCGGCCGGTACCGACCATGATGGACGTAGGCGTGGCCAATCCCATCGCACATGGACAGGCGATGATCAGAACGGCAACGCTCGCCACCAGGGCAAAGCTGAGGGCGGGATCAGGACCGACCAACAACCATGTCAAAAAGGTCACAAAGGCCACGCCTATAACTGCCGGTACGAACCAGAGAGTGATACGGTTGACCAAATCCTGAATGGGTAATTTCGCGCCCTGTGCTTCTTCGACCATGCGTATTATTTGCGCCAGCATGGTATCGCCGCCCACTTTGGTCGCCTGAAACGCCAACGCGCCTGTACCGTTGACGGTGCCGCCCACGACCTCAGTGCCCGCTGATTTTTCTACCGGGATAGGTTCACCTGTGATCATGCTTTCATCGACGTAAGACACGCCTTTAGTGACAATCCCATCCACTGCGATTTTTTCGCCCGGACGTACCTGGATGAGATCACCCGCGATAATATCATCAACAGGCAGCTCGATAAGGAGCCCATCCCGTTCTACCTGCGCTGTCTTGGCCCTCAGGCCAACTAGCTTTCGGATTGCCTGACCAGTACGCCCTTTGGCGCGGGCCTCAAGGAAGCGACCCAAAAGGATAAGCGTCACGATGACCGCCGCTGCCTCAAAATAGACTACGCGCGTGCCATAAGGTAGAAGCGTCGGTGCAAATAGCGCCACCGTGGAAAATCCCCATGCGGCAGATGATCCAAGTGCGACAAGCGAGTTCATGTCAGGCGCACCTTTGAAGAGCGCGGGAAAACCCTTGAGATAGAATTGCCGTCCAGGCCATGCCAAAACGATTGTCGTCAGGACAAACTGGATACCCCAATTCACCCCCATACCCAGCGAGTTCATGATCCAATCATGAAGTGCAGGAATAATGTGGCTGCCCATTTCAAGAATAAACACAGGAACTGTGAGCACCGCCGCAAGTAG
The DNA here is from genome assembly GCA_003354145.1 of Paracoccaceae bacterium. Lineage (GTDB taxonomy): Bacteria > Pseudomonadota > Alphaproteobacteria > Rhodobacterales > Rhodobacteraceae > NORP181. Next base: position 1,019 of record PIVL01000147.1, on the reverse strand, counting down.
CGTCATATTTTTGAGATGCTCAGATTCTGCCGCTTTGCGTTCCGCGGTCACATCGGCACTGCCTTGATCTACGATCAGGTTCGCCGGATAACCTGCGGCAGCAGCTGCCTGTCCAATCGTTATCGGTAAAACCCCCAGAGCCTGAACAGTAGCCTCTTCCTGCGCCAGATTTACCGAAGCCGTCACAACACCGGGAACTGTTGCAAGGGCACGTTCAACCCGTCCAACACAGGAGGCACATGACATGTTCTCAATGGAGAACCGGAATGTTTCCAGCTCCGCAGGATATCCAGCAGAATCAAGGGCGGTGGCGACCAAACTCATATCAAACGCGCTACCGACAACAATAGTTGCAGTTTCGGAAGCGAGGTTAACGTTTGCTTCTTGCACCTCAGGCACTGCCAATAGTGCTTTTTCAACCCTTCCAACGCAGGATGCACAAGTCATCTCGCGGACCTGAAATGTGAATGAATTTTCGCTACTCATGATGTGACCCCTGCTCTGATATAAGCGATACATAGGGCTTCCAGTTACTGGAAGGTCAAGGGCTAATATTACCCGCCGATTTTACCCTGATTTCACACAGCTCGACTAGGCGTAAAGGTCGAGTAATCCCAATAGGGCATGGCGTTACGACCTGCTATAGCGCCCAGATCAGCCAAGCGAGCACAGGCTGATGATGCTCGTGACCTGCCCCTTTTGTGAGGGCCATCTTTAAGTGGGCTCTGTTCCTCTTTCGTTTGCCATTATTCGGCAGCGTGAGCAATGGGCAGGGGCGCGGAGCCTTCAGATAGCTCAAGCGCGGCTGGCCTTTGCGGTTTATGGAAGGGTCTGTTTGCAGCAAACTCTTCCGGGGTTTGATAGTTCAGCGAGCTGTGGCGGCGGTTCTGGTTATAATCGACGCGCCAATCTTCATTGATCCGTTCTGCCTCGGCCAGAGAGGTGAACCAGTTCAGGTTCAGGCATTCTTCCCTGAAACGGCCATTGAAGCTTTCGATATAGGCGTTCTGGGTCGGCTT
>PIVL01001012.1 GCA_003354145.1 Paracoccaceae bacterium | reverse complement strand
AGATCGTCCTTGTCGCGCTTGCGCTCGGCCACCAGCTTGCGCAGGCATTTTACGTCATATCCGCGTCCACGTGCCTCCGCGAAAACCTCTTTGGACTGATCGGCAATGTCCTGCTTTTCAGACGCCAGCCGTTCGATCCGTTCAACGAACGATCGCAGCTCGCCAGCCGTGGCGCGATACGCATTATCCGCGACTGACTTGTCCGCGTCCGTTTCCTTCATCGGCGCTTTGCTGTTGTGTCCCATTTCACTCATTGCTTGTGCCTTCAATCAGTGCAGCCGATTTGTCAGCATCGATCGCAGTCACGGCAGCGACAAACTGGTCGATGTTTTCTTTGGCGCTGGCCGCAATTTCATCCGCGACCAAATCTAGCATCTTGCGCATGGTCTCTTCGCGCAAAACACACTCGACGGTCGACTCCTTGCTGGCGAGTTTGACCACCGCTCTAAGCGGGTTCTTTTCGCTGATTGAATCCCACGTTCTTGTCGGTTTGATTTCTAGTGATGTGACTTGCATCTCAGTCTCCTTGGTTGATTAATTGGTATCCGTCTTTGTCCATCGCCCACATGACGTCCGCGCAGGCGTCCACATCGATCATAGCGTCGTGCGCGCCAGAGAATCCATCTGGATCAACAAGCGCTC
>PIVL01001011.1 GCA_003354145.1 Paracoccaceae bacterium | reverse complement strand
GGTACAAATAAGGTGCAAATAAGGTACAGATAAGGTACAAGTAAGTTACAAATAAGCTACATATAGGCTGCAAATAAGGTGCAAATAAGGTACAAATAAGATGCGATAAGGTACACATAAGGTACAAATAAGGTACAAATAAGCTTCGAATAAGGTACAAATAAGCTACAGATAAGCTAGAAATAAGGTACAAATAAGGTACAAATAAGGTGCAAATAAGCTACAATTAGGGTACAACTAAGCTACAAATAAGGTACAAATAAGGTGCAAATAAGCTACAATTAGGGTACAACTAAGCTACAAATAAGGTACAAATAAGGTGCGAATAAGGTACAGATAAGGTACAAGTAAGTTACAAATAAGCTACATATAGGCTGCAAATAAGGTGCAACCAAAGGCTTGGCATTGCAGCCGGCCCGCTGACAGACCTTGCGCGAGAATAACCAGAGAACAAAAAGCTCGATCACAATTGTTGCTTGTCCACCATCCAAAAGTGTCCTTCCTTTTCTTTCCTATATTGTAACTTCCGCCCACCCGCAAGGGCCGCTACTGGTAGTAGTAGTAGTAGTAGTAGTCAGTAGTCATAGTAGCAGTAGTTAGTGAAAGTAGTAGTAGTAGTAGTCAGTAGTAGTAGTAGTAGTAGT
>PIVL01000146.1 GCA_003354145.1 Paracoccaceae bacterium | reverse complement strand
AGGGTAGCGCAGATAGAAGGTCACCGCATAAAGCACCACTGATTTTGGATAATGGCAGCCTTTGAAATCGATCATTTTGAAATCACACTCGTCAGGAAAAGTTCAGATAGAAACGCCTATCGACAAACGTTTGAAACCAAAACCGAAAAACTTCGCGACAGAACCCTATGAAGCCGGATATACGTCAGCAACCGTGAAACCAATCCAGCTCTAACTAAGGCGTTGCAAAAAGGCGGGGTCCATATACATTCACACAGGACGATGCCCACCTATTCCGTAGGAGCCGGGGTTTTTCCAGGAGCAGATCGATAAAAAAAACTCGCCCTATCATGGGCCGCATGGGTGTTAGCTTGCGCTTGTAATGCAGCGTTATGCGGTGATTTCTGACATACTGGGTCGGTGGCTGATGCGTCGCCGACAAGGGCCATCGCCTGACAACGGCAACCGCCAAAATCAACGGTTTTACGATCACAGCTTTTGCAGGGTTCAGCCATCCAATCGGTGCCACGATAGGCATTGAATGCAGAGCCATTGTACCAGATGTCCGCCAAGGGGCGGTCTTGCACCCGATCAAAGGTGAGATGCGGGATGGTCTGAGCGGCGTGACAGGGCAGAACCTGTCCGTCCGGCGTCACGTTCAACCCGGTGCTGCCCCAGCCGCCCATACAGCGTTTGGGGTATTTGCTGTGGTAATCGGCCGACACATAATCGATCACCAAACGGCCTTTGAGCCGCAAGCGTGCTTCAGTCACAATACGGGTGGTCTCTTTGGCCTGCTCTAACGTTGGCATCAGGGCATCACGGTTTTTCAACGCCCAGCCGTGGAACTGGACCGTTGCCACCTCGATCCGCCGCGCCCCCATCGTTTCGGCCATCTTCAGCATGTCGGGCAGTTGATGAAGGTTGCGCCGGTGCAGCACCGCGTTCAGCGTCAGGGGAAATCCGATTTTGGTGATCCAGTCTGCCACCTTCATTTTGCGGTCAAATCCCCCACGATAGCCGCCAATTTCATCGGCCATTGCAGCATCGGTTCCTTGCAGGGACAGCTGAATGTGATCCAGCCCGGCGGCGTCGAGATCGCGAAGTCGTTTTTCGCTCAGACCAATCCCAGAGGTGATCAGGTTTGTGTAGAGCCCCGCCTTTTGTGCGGCGGCGATCAGGTCTGTCAGATCCCGGCGCGACGCTGGTTCGCCGCCCGAGAGATGCAGTTGCAGAACCCCCAAATCCGCCGCCTCCTGAAACACCCGTGTCCAGGTTTCGGTCGACAGTTCAGCCTCCTGAAGCGCCATTTCGATTGGGTTCGAGCAATAGGGGCAAGACAGTGGGCACCGATGGGTCAGTTCGGCCAGCATGGCAATCGGCGGCGGGGCGGTCTTGGCGGTTGTCATGAGGACACATCCAGAAATCTGCGGGCGCGCAGCGCGCCCAGGAACCCGGCGCTGTCCTGCATGATGAGATCCACCGGGGCGTTGAATTTCTCTGCCAGTTTCTGGGTGATTTCACCAAAACTGCGCTCGCCATCCACTTCGGACAAGATGGCATGGCCCACCGCGTCCAGCGTGACCGCGCGTTCGGGGGCCAGCAGCACCCAGATTTCACGGATATGATCGTAATGCAGGCGTACGCCACGCGGCAGGACGGGAATCTCTTCGGCTTCCATCACGATGACCTTTGCAACAGCAGTCCCTCGCCAGGAACCCAGGCCCCGGGTGGAATGTGTGCCGGTTCGACATAGGCCCCCGAAAGGGCATCCAGTTGCGACCATAACACATTGGTCTTGAAAATCAGCGCCGCGGCGGCGGCATCCTGCTTTTCGGCGGTATCGGCGTGATCCAGCACCCAACCCAGACCAAAGGCTACGTCCTTGGGCGCTTCGGTCAGACGATTGCGGAAATAGGACAGCGAGCTGTCGTCGGCAAACTCATAGTTCTTCAACAATCCTTGAATCCGGTCGGCGTGGATTTTGGGCGCAAAGAGTTCGGTGAGGGAGGAGGCCACCGCTTCCAACAGGGATTTCTCACGTACGTAGCGCACATAGGCATCCACGGCAAAAGTTGTGGCCGGTAAGACGCCTTGACGGGAGGCCACATAGTCGGGGGCCAGCCCGACGGCTTCGGCCAGTCGCAGCCAGCGGCGAATACCGCCTTCGTTTTCGGTGGTGCCGTCATGATCTTCGATCCGCGAGCGCCAGGCGCGGCGAAGGGCTGGATCCTCGACCCGCGACATGAAGGCGGCATCTTTCATCGGAATGGAATGCTGGTAATAGTATCGGTTGATGACCCAGGCCCGGACCTGATCCGGACTGCAGCCGCCGCTGTGCAGCAGGTCATGGAACGGATGCAGGTCGTGATACCGCTCGGCACCGATCTGCCGCAGGCGGGTTTCGAACTCTTCGCGGGATTGGGTCACAGTGTTATCTCCATTCCATCTTGACCGATGGTCCAGCCCGCCGCTTCTGCTTCGGCCTTCTCAGCCGAGGTCGGGCGCAGAACCGGGTTGGTGTTGTTCATATGGACAAAGATTTTGCGGCCAATCTTCAGGTTTGCAAAGGCGGCCAGCGAGCCGTCGGGGCCGCTCATTGACAGATGGCCCATGCGTTTGCCGGTTTTTTTGCCCAGCTTGGCGCGCACCATCTCGTCATCGCGCCAAAGGGTGCCGTCAAAGAACACAGCATCAGCGCCGTCCATCCGGCTCCGCAGGTCGTCATTCAGAACCGCGCAGCCAGGGATGTAATAGGCGTTTGAATCGCCAGCGATCAGCTGGACTCCCACGGTTTGATCGCCAATGAGGTCGGTCTTTACATCGTCGCCTTCCAGATAAAGTGGGACTTTGCCCGGCACCGGAAACAGTGTCGCCGAGAGCCCGGGCGCCAGGTCAAAACTTTGCCCGGTGGCAATGGTCTGGCGGTCAACAACAGAAGGGTTCAACGCATCAAAGATTGTGTTCTGGGACAAGACGTCATGAATGGCACCGGTGGCAAACAGCGAAAAGGGCTGCATTTCCCGCAGTGTCAGCAGGCCCGCAACATGGTCGATATCGCCGTTGGTCACCAACACCGAGCGCAGCGGCAATGTCCGCAGGCCAACGGGATGCAGGCAGGTTGTTTGCGCAAGTTGTTGTCGGATGTCAGGAGAGGCATTCAGTATCGCCCAGTCCGTGCCATTGGCAGAGACTGCGAGCGAGGATTGTGTCTGCGACGGAATCTTGCCCTTGCGGGCCAGATTGCAGTTTTCACAGCCACAATTCCATTGCGGCAGGCCACCCCCGGCAGCTGCCCCAAGAATATGCGCGCGAAGTGTCATAGTCTGCCCCGCGCGCAATTAGTCAGAACAGTACGCCGTCGTCATTGTCGCGGTCGCCGTCCGGACCGTACATGTTGATTTCCATTCCGCATTCGATTTCACGGATTACAGGTTTATTCCAAGCCATGATAGTTTCCTCCAAGATGTCCATCAAGTGTACCTTGCAAGCTGCCAGAAGGATTCCAGTCAGGCGACTCTTATTTAGTAAGAAGCCTATAGACTTTGGTCTGTATTCAAGAAGCTGTCAGCACCGGGGGAAGGCCAGTCAGGCAAAATCCCTGATTGCGTAGAGTTTTAATTTCAAATCCAAAACCCGTGTCGCGAAGCTTTTTGCGCAGATATCCGATGTAAACATCCACGACATTTTCATTGCCGGTGCCATGGCTGGACCACAGTGCATCAAAAATCATGCCGCGCGACAGAGGTGTCTCGGCGTGGCGGGTCAAGAGTTCCAAAAGCGAAAATTCCCGTTCGGTCAATGCGACGCTGCAATAGGGGGCAGAGATAGTGCGATCCAGTGTCGACAGACGCGCGGGGTTAGGGTTGCGCGCTTCTGCACGATGTTCCTGCACCTTCAGACGCGCAACCAACTCGTCGAAATTGAACGGTTTGACCACATAGTCATCTGCTCCGGCCTCAAGCCCAGCGGTACGATGTTCGACGTCTGACAAGGCTGACAACATCAGGATCGGCAGGGTGACGCCTTCGGATCGCGCCTGTCGCACTAGATTGATGCCACTGTCGGCCCCCAACATTACATCGATGATGGCCCCTGAAAAGGTCTCGGAGCATAGACGAATCAGCCCCTGTTCGGCCCGGTTTTCGGCGACAGCCTCATAGCCATGCAGAGCCAGCCCCCGCACCAACGCCGAGGTGATTTCTGGATCGTCTTCGATGATCAATAGTTGTGTGGCCATGTGCCCAATCTACCTGCTTGCACGCGGAAGGCGAACAGAAATTTGAGTGCCGGGCGCATCGCCAAGCGCCGTGTCGCGGGGCAGGGGGCTGGTGGCGGTGATGGTTCCATCCTGCGCCTCGATCACCCAGCGCGCCAGTGCCAGGCCAATACCGAACCCCTGGGCATTGGCAGGGCCGCTCTGAGCAAACCGCCCGAAGATGAGAATCTGATCCTCTGCGGCGATGCCCGGGCCGTTGTCGGTGACTGTAAGTTCGATTGTGTCGTCAATTTGCTCAGCCGAAAAATGCACGATGTGGCCTTCGCGGGCATGGCGGATGGCATTGCGGATCAGGCTTACCAAAACCTGTCGCAGCCAGTTCGGGTCGCCGCACACCGGAAGAGTGGGAAGCTGCTCTGTGGTCATGGTCATTCCCGCAGTATCAATCTCACACTGGATCTCATCGGTGACGTCAGCGGCGATCTGCGCCAGGTCCAGATGCATTTTTTCCAAGGCCAACTGGCCGGAGTCACACCGTGCCACCCGTAACAAGTCATCGATCCGCCGGTTCAGTCGCTTGGCACTCGCTTCAATGGTAACGAAGGAAGCTTCGGAGTCTGGGCTGCCCATACGGCCTATCTGCGCTTCCATCAGGATCACCGTCAGCGGCGTGCGCAATTCGTGGCTGACATCCGCAAAAAAGCGGCGGCGATTTTCGTCGACATTCTCTAGCGAAATATTGGCGTCGCGCAATTCCTTGGTTCGTTGGGCAATTGTTTCGTTCAGGCGAGACCACTCGGCTTGTACCTCGGCCTGCCGTGCCGCCAAGGTGGCCGCCATCCGATTGGTTTCGAAATATAACTGGCCAATCTCGTCCTTACTCGTGGTGGGCAAGGCGATGGAAAAGTCTTCTTTGCCGATTTTCTGGGCGGCGGCGCGCAGTCCATTGAGCCGTTGAAAAAGTGGATGGATCAGAATCAGATAGAACCCCGCGACCATGACCACAGTCAATCCAGAAATGGCCAATGCACTCTGCGCCAGCCGTTGGCGCAGCTGTTTGATACCATCAAGGATTTTGTTGCGAAACAGCCGTTCGGTGTGCACTGCCTGGTGCAACAATGGGTCAAAGCCGGTGCTGAAAATGTCCAGATGTGCGCGCAGCCGTGTTTGGTCGGTTGTGTCTTCCAGCAGCCCCAGTTTCACGCTCTGCATTTGTGCTTCCATCCGGGCCAACCCAAGCGACTGCGTGGCATAGCGCGACTGTTCGTCAATCCCCAATGCGCGTGCCTGGGTCGCCGCCTTTTTTACATCGTCCTGCAACTGGCCGAAGGTGCGTTGGATCTGATCCATCACTGACAAAATCCGGTCGGTTCGGATATTAGTGGGAAGACCTGTCTGGATTGCTTCGGTCGCAATCACCAGAAAGGTGGAGACCTGAATAGACAACACCGAATAGCGCGCCAATCGTGTATCCGAGGCCAGTGATGCATCCAGACGATCAGCAACCCGCGCCATACCGATGGACAAAATCACCGCCGTCAACAGCGTCACTGCTCCCAACAATGCTGCCCCAGTTCCGAGCCGAAATTTGAGGGAGTTTGAAACAGAAGTTTTTATCCTAGCTCGCGTCATTAGGCTCGTTATACCCGTCTCGGTTGTCAAGTGCACTGCGCGTTTCCGCTGCGGGCGCGTTGTGCCCGCAAGTTTGTAACGACGTTAGCGGAATGCTTGCGTTCAGCAAGCTACGACCTAAGTATTGGGTATATACGCACCAGAATAATTTGGGCACGAGGCAATGAGTGAGTTGTTGATATCTGTTTGTCTGCTGTTGCAACCGACACAATGTAGAGACGTCAGCCTCGTGTTTATAGATGTCTCGCCGACGCAGTGTGTGGTGGGCGCTCAGCCGGAGATGGCAAAATGGGTCTCGAGCCATCCGGGGCACAGCATTCAGAGTTGGAAATGCCAAGCCGTCAATTCGAACCAAGATGCCTGAGAACACATACTTGGAAGATTAGCCTTTGCGCTTCGTCATGCCGCGTGCAGGGTCATACCCCCAGGACGCAATGGCACAGAGGACAACTGTATAGGCAACGACCCAGCTCAAAGCCGACAGATTCCACTGCAGATACAGGGCAAAACGGATCAGTTCGACAACATGGGTAAAAGGGTTGGCTGCACAGATGTCGTGCAAAAGCTCTGAGCTTTCGGACATTTTCCATAAGGGGTAGAGCGCCGAAGACAGGAAAAACATCGGGAAGATGACAAAGTTCATCACCCCGGCAAAGTTCTCCAACTGTTTAACAAAGTTGGACAGCACCAACCCCAATGCGCCCAACATCAGGCCTCCGACCACCAGCGCCGGCAAGACAGTGATGTAGCCAATCCCTGGCATGGTGATGCCAAACAGGGCTGCAACTGCGAGAAAGGTATAGACCTGCAGGATCGAAATCGCCGTTGAGCCCAAAAGGCGACAGAACAACAGCCACCAGCGTGGAAATGGGCTGGTCAACAGCAGCCGCATGGAACCCATTTCCCGGTCATAGACCAGGCTGAGTGAACTTTGCATGCCGTTGAACAGCAGAACCATCGCGCAGAGGCCCGGCACGATATAAGTCTCGTAGGTGATGTAGGTCTGATAAGGGGGGATGATCGACAACCCCAGCGCCGCGCGAAAGCCCGCAGCAAAGACCAGTAACCACACCAGTGGCCGGACAAGCGCCGCAAAAAAACGTTCGCGCTGATGCACAAATCGCAGGAGCTCTCGGCCTGCAATGGCGCGTAATACTCCCCACCAACCGCTCAAGCTGGACCTCCGGTCTGCGATAGAAACCAATCCGATAAGGGTTGGTCTCCACGTATGTCGCCTGTCTGCCCATCGGCCAGGATTTGGCCCTGATCCAGCACCAAAAGGTGGTCTGTGTCACGCACTTCGTCAGTCAGATGGGTGGCCCACAACACGCAGAGCCCATCCGCTGCCAGTTCATGAACATGGGCTGTGATGGCACTGCGGGCTGCCGCATCGAGGCCCACAGTTGGTTCGTCCAACAGCAGTACTTTGGGCTCGTGAAGCAATGAGCGCGCCAGTTCCATCCGGCGCCGGTGACCTCCGTTCAGGGCGCGCACCTTTTCATCGGCGCGTTCAACCATACCCAGTCGATCCAGAGTGGCGTCGATGCGTTTCGGTAAACCGGCCCGGTCCATACCATGCAACGCGGCGAAATAGCTTAAGTTTTGACGGACGGTCAGGCTTAGATCCAATGTTGGCTGTTGAAACACCACGCCCAATTCACCCAATGCAGCGCGGGGCGTGTGGCGCAGGTCGTGTCCGGCAACACTGATTTTTCCTGTTGGTGCGACCAAGAGCCGTGTCAGCAGGGAGACAAGTGTGGATTTGCCCGCGCCGTTTGGTCCCAACAGCGCGCAGAAGGTTCCGCTCTGAATGTCAAAAGACACATCGCGCAATGCCTGCTTCGATCCATAGTCAAAATGGAGTCCGGCCACGGAAAGCCTGGATGTCATTGTGCTGTTTGTCGCGTTGCTAATTGGGTCAAGGTATTGCTTTCGATGTAAGTTCGCCTGGAAAATTCGCCCTCAGTTTGGCCGCAAGCTCAAAGGGATGCAAGATTCTGAGGTCTGGCTCTGGGGGGGGATTATCAGGTAATCCATGTTATGTATAATTTTTTGTAGGTGACGCCTTTCCTACTGTCGCCAATTCAAGTTGCGCAGGAGCACCCTGTAGGGTCATTACTCGGTTGCCCAACCGGTCAGCCTCGGAGTGGTTGTGGGTGACAAACAATGTGGCTGGACGGTGCTCGGCAATCAGCGTCTCGGTCAAGTCGAGCATGCTGGCAGCAAGGTCAGGATCCAATGAAACAAACGGTTCGTCCATGATCAGCAAATCCGGAGCGCAGGCAAAGGCACGGGCCAGTGACAAACGTCGTTGTTGACCAAGCGACAATTGGCCTGGAAACGCATCTATCTTGTCCACAAGCTCCACCCGGTCCAGCATGTGCACAGCACGGCGCCTCGTAAGCCCTGTGTGAGCAATGAGCAGGTTGTCCAATGCGCTTCGCCAGGGCAACAAGTTTGGCTCCTGAAACACCATGGCGAGCGACTTGGGCCGGGAAACTGTGCCGTCAAAGTCGGTGTCGATACCCGCCACGATGCGCAACAGAGTAGATTTTCCGACGCCTGAGGGACCGGTGATGGCAAGTGTTTCTCCGCGTTTGATCGTCAGATCAATCTGGCCCAGAACAGGAGTTTCCCCAAAGGATTTGGACTTGATCGCGACCTCTAACATGCAACACGCCAGCGCCTGACACGCCGCTCCCAGGGTTGCAGAATTATCCATTCGACGGCCAGCATCACGACAATGAACGACAGCGAGTAGACCAAGACCATGGTCACATCAAACAGCTGAAAATACAGATGAATCTGGAATCCGATGCCAGAAGATCGTCCCAGGAACTCGACCACCAGAACAATTTTCCAGATCACCGCTATACCAGAGCGCGCCGCGGCGGCGATAAACGGGGCAAGTTGCGGCAGAATCACGTGCCGAATCCGCGCCATCCAGGACAGACGATAAACCTGTGCGAAGGCGTCCAGATTCGGGTCCAGCGCCCGCGCACCCTCGCGCAGCATTGTGGCCACATTGGGAATCTTGTTCAGCGTCACCGCAAGGATCGCAGCCGTTTCGGTTAAGCCGATCCACAGGTAGCACAGCACAATCAGCACCAGGGCCGGCAGGTTGAGGAAAATCACCAGCCAGGGGTCCAGCCAGAGATTGACCCGCTCGGATCGTCCCATAATCAGCCCCAGACTCACCCCCAGCGTCATCGCCAGCGCAAAAGCCCAGATCACCCGCCATAAAGTCGCGTTCAGATGGTACAGTAACTCGCCAGATGCCATCTCCTGAACCAAGGGCGTGATCAATAGCCAAGGAGCGGGCAGCGTTTCCGGATCGGCGCTGAGAGTGGCGGCAACAATCCAGAGCGCAAAGAACCCGGCTATCGATAGGAACGGGATGAATCGAGAGCTATCCATAGGCGTAATTTTGGATCATTTCACATCCGCAAAGAGGCCGGCTGGAACGGTCTTTGCTTCTCCAACCAGCGCCTCTCCACCCAGGTTGTGCATCAATGCCAGCATCTTTCCGGCGGCCTCCGCGTCCATTGGCGCACGCTTTGGAATACCGGCGATCCAGTCCTGTTTAAGTTGGTCGAACTGAGCCTCGGTTTTTACTCTCATGAGGGGTCGGATTGGTTCCCATGCGGTAGGATTGGTTTCCAACATCTCCTTGGCCTCACGGCTAGCGTTGTAAAAACCCTGTGCCAGTTCCGGGTGTTGATCCAGAAAGCTGTCTTTGAAATAGTACCCCAACAGCGGCGTGTCGGTGTCAAGTCCCAGCGCCTGGCCCGCGTCCTGAACCGAAATCAATTGGCGCATCCCTGCGGCTTTCAGTTTTGCCGTGAAATGCCAGAAATTGATCACCCCGGCATAGTCGCCCTTAAGCCCGGTCTTGAAGATAAGCGGCGGAGCGCCAAAGACCTGTTCGGTTTCACTTTTCAGATCCACCCCGTATTCATGCTGGGCATAGGCACGCAGGATCAACCAGGATTTGTCCAGCGGTCCGCCGGCGATGCCGACTTTGCCACCGACGAGATCCTTCAAAGTGGTTGCGGTGCTGTCTTGTGGCACCATCACGCCTCCAACCGCCTTGGAATAGGGAACAAAGACATAACCCTTGCCCGCCGCCCGTTGGCGCGCAACCCAGATCCAGTCGGCAACGGCCATATCAGCCTCACCGCCCTCGACCGCGATACGTGTGGCACCGTTGTCGGCATAAGGCATCACCGAGAGTTGGAACCCGTATTTCCTGTCCAACCCGTTTTCGACGATTGTGGCCAGCTCCCAATTCACCGTGCCGACTTTCAGAACGGCCGCCCGAATGGTCGGAAGCGTCTCGGCGGTCAGAGGGCCGGCAAACAGGCCCAACAGAGCCAGGGTGAACGTCCAGATTTTCATGTCAGCATCCTTTCAAGGTGCATTATTCGGCGCGCTTCCCGGTCACACTTAGATCGCCATCCATTTTGATGTCGAACTGGTGGCCGCCCTTGCACATGACGTCGTCCAGCTCATATCCGCCGTCGTCGACTTCGATGTCGTCGGGGTCCATCTGGCACTCCATCTCGACAAGGATGGCCTCGATCATGGCAATGACTTCGAGGCTGGGTTTTGCGTTGCTGGCAAGGACCGGGCTGGCCACAAACAAGCCGGTGATCAGGCTTAAGATGAGTTTCATATAGCGTTTCCCTGTCAAGTTACTGAATGCTGACGGTTACAGATTGCAAGGCGCCGGTTGAGCCGGGAATTCGGATTGTGTGATTGCCGGGCTTGATTGCGATAAAGGACAGCTCGACGGTGCCGGCCTTGTCGAATTCAATGCTGTCGATCGCCATGGGCCGGATTTCGATCTTGTTGATGACAATCTCGTTCATCCAGATAGCGCGGAAAAAGCTGGGCCCCTCGATGGCCAGTTCGGCCGAGCCGTCGGCGGCGATTTCAAGTTTGTAGTAAGCGCCGGACTGCAGCACCACGTCTTCGCCCAGAGGCTGGCCTGAGGCCAGTGTCAGATGAATGGTTTCGCCCCGGTTGCACTTGGCCAGAAGCCCGGCAAATCCCATGTCGTCACATAGTGGCGCGGCCGTGGCCGGGGTCGACAGACAAGCGGTGAGCACCGCGAATATCAGGTTCTTCATGTCCATTTTCCTATTTGTTCACTCAATCACTGCGACGCCCCAGGGCTGTTGACCGACCTGCACCGAGCGGA
>PIVL01000145.1 GCA_003354145.1 Paracoccaceae bacterium | reverse complement strand
AGTCGATAACTGTATTCTTGGTCATGTGGCATATCCTTTTCTCAATGAGAATTGCGGCGCGTCAACAACGCCATGATATGCCGCCCCTCAGGGCCGTCACCAACTTTCAGCTATAACTCGCGGGATTCGGGGGCAAAGTACACTTTCATTGTTGGCTCCTCTTTCAGGTCGACTTCGTGGCACCCTTCCCAAGTAACATTCTAAAGAGGGAATCCGGTCCGGGGTTAACAATATCCAATTCTGTCTAACCAACTCCAGCGTTGTCCAGTCGTAGCTACAGGAATCGGATCGAGCTTTCAGCTTCGGTTGGGTCAACCTGCCATAGCTTCACGAAAATATCTTCGGGCCCGTTACTGGTCAATCGGCTTGTAGAAAAGTGAACACAGACTTTAGTATCCGGCCGACGCAATTCCCTTTTTTGCCGCTAGATTTGCGGACTCTATTGGCTGGCCGAAACGGACTGCATCGCACCGGCAGCGATCTCAAATGATCGCAATCGTGCAATATGATCATGTATTGGTCCGTTGAAAATGATCTCATCCGGTGAGTACTGCGCGATCAACTGCTTCAATCCTTCGGCCACCATCTCGGGCGTGCCCAGAACCGAACAGCTAAGTGCCTGATCCACCATCCGAATCATCGCTGGGTCAAGATGTGCGGCAATATCATCGACCGGGTGTGGTAGAGGGCCAGGCTGGCCGCTACGCAACCGCGCAAAGCCTTGCTGCATTGAACTTTTCAGGAAAGTTTCAGCGGTTGCGTCATCCGCTGCAAAGATATTCGCAGCCAGCATGAAAAATGGTTCCTGAAGATATGCGGATGGTTCGAACCGGTGCCGGTAAAGCGCGACCGCTTCTTCCAAAGCGGCCGGGGCAAAGTGCGATGCAAAGGCATATGGAAGCCCAAGATGAGCGGCCAACTGCGCCCCATAAAGGCTGGACCCCAATATCCAGATTGGCACTTTTGTGCCCGGTCCGGGGATCGCACGCAAGCGCTGATCGGGCGTGGCATCCCCCAAAAATCCGATCAGTTCGGTAACGTCCTGCGAAAATGTGTCGATTTGCTCCATGCCCCGGCGAAGCGCGCGGGCTGTTCCCATATCGGTTCCGGGTGCGCGACCAAGGCCCAGATCAATTCGGTTGGGGTAAAGGGTCGCCAGGGTTCCATATTGTTCAGCGATGATTAGGGGGCGTGGTTTGGCAACATGACACCGCCCGACCCGACGCGAATTGTCGACGTTCCGGCGGCCACATACCCGATGACGACAGAGGTGGCAGCGCTGGCGATGCCCGGCATATTGTGATGTTCCGCCAGCCAAACACGCCGATATCCCCAGCGTTCACCGTGTTGCGCCAGTTCCAGAGTATTGCGCAACGATTCTGCAGGCGTGCCGCCTTCGACTATCGGTGAAACGTCTAGCATGGAATAGGTAGTCATATCGGGTTCCACTTGTTTTCGAACGCAGGAGGCGCACAGCATTAGTTTAGCCCAACTGGGCATATCAGACAGACTATTGTTTCATGAACCAACGTTACGTCGGTGACCCACTTACCGAGATGCAACGGTCTGCATCCTAGGCGCGGTTCTCACGCCACATAATCAGGGCACCCGCCGCCACGATCAGGAAAACGCCTGGGTACAAAGTATCTACTGGCATTTCACGGAAAAACAGCCATCCAAACGCAAACGCGGTGAAAATGCCGAAATATCCGAACGGAGCAAGCGCTGACGGGGGTGCCATTCGATAGGCCAGCATCATGAACAGAACACCAGTGCCGCCAAATATGGACATCGCGAAAATCAAACCGCCGTCGCCCCAACTCCGAATTGCACTGAATTCAGTTGTCAGTCCGGCCAGAATGACTGCGCCAACCGCCGCCGCTGCCGGGGAATAGAGATACAGCAACGCATTGGAAGCATCGCTGCCGAACTTTCGCACTGTGACCATGGAGAAGGCATAGCAGACAGCGGCCAAAATAGGCAGGATCGCATAGGGCGAGAACGCATCACTTCCGGGGCGCAGGATTACCAGAGCACCGATAAACCCAAGCCCCAACGCTGACCATCGCCAGACACCCACCTGTTCCTTCAGAAAAACAATCGACAGCAGAACCACAAACAACGCGTTTGTTTGGGCCAGTGCCGATACCGTTGCGAGTTCAAGAAACCCGATGGCCGAATAGAAAAACAGCTATGCCAGTGCGACGGCAATGCCCCGCAGAAAAGCCAACGGCCATTTTTCAATATGGAGTACCGACCCTTTCAGGCGAAGTTCACCGGTGTAGATCAATAGGGCCAAACTGGAAATAATCCCCAGAACGTTGCGGTAGGCCGACAGTTCTTGAGCAGAATACCGATCCAGAAGAAATCGGACCAGAACACTCATCAGGTCAAAACAGATGATCGCCGAGAGCAATGGCAACACTGCCCGAATGATCAGAGCTTTGTTTGTCCGGATCAGATTAACTGGCAACGGTTTGGTCCTGTTGCCAGCAATGAATGCAGGCTGGGCTGGCGTTGATGCAGAGCAGGTTTGAATGGATCCATCCTTTACAGAAAATGTGTTCTGTTCGAATTGATCCCGGTGCGTGTCTCGGTTTATTCGCGCAGGAACGTGTCTCACAAACAATCCAATGTTCATACACAGCAAACCTAAGGCCCGGTAATCGGTGGCGGTCGGCGTCTTGCCCCGGAAAGAGCATTGCCGAAAATCGCCGAAAGCGGCAGGAAACCACCAACCATAGTGTTCCTCGCCGCCGTCTCGCCCGGAAATATCCAGACCCAGACTGGGCCCAGCAAAACTTCGGCCATGCTGAGCAGCGTCAGTTCCACAGCCGGAACGGATTTTGATCCCAGCGTGTACAAAACCAAACCAGCCCCAACCTGGAAAACCCCCATGCCCAGGGCGATGCCGGTATCATTCACGGACAGCGCAAATCCAAGTCCAAGGCTGAAACAAATTACCGAGGTGATGACAATTGCAAATAGTCCGGACAAGAAAACTGAAGGCAGGATTTCGCCGGACTTACCCCACCGTAAAGCGACCGTGAACACCGCGAATCCGAACGCCGAATCCAAACCTGCGAGGTTGCCTCTGAGCGCGCCGCCAGATGATTTATTGCTAAACATGATGGCAATACCGGCGATGGCGACAAGCAGCGCAACCCATGTTGCGCAGCGCACTGTTTCGCGCAACACGACCCTTCCTAGCAGAGCGGCCATGAATGGTGCTGAGGCAAACAAAAGCATCGCATTGGCGACAGAGGTAGTCTGGATTGCGTAGATACCGCCAGAGTAGGCTGCCACCAATGACAGCCCGGCAATGACAGCGGGCCACCCGGCCCGACGTACCTTTGCTATTGGGTTTTCTTGCGACCGGATAAGGATGACCAGATACAAGAACACTGACAGGCTGATTGAGCGGTAAAACAGGATTTGCCAGACTTCTGCGTCTTCGATCAACCGAATGCCCAATCCGACAGTTGACCATAAGACGCCTGCAGCAAAGACGAAAAAGAGCCCGCGCTGGGCGGGTGTGGCCACCTGCTCCGCTCGATGAGCGGCTCCGCAGGAAACCAAAACCTATCAATCAACATGTTTCCGAAGGTGCTACGGTCCAGAATTCATTGCTGAGGCGGTCAGGGATTGGATCAAAGCCGTTGGGGCGAAGACGGCCTACATCGAGCCTGGATCCCCCAGGGAGAACGGATACTGCGAAAGCTTCAACGGGCGAATGCGAGACGAGTTGCTAAACGGCGAGATATTCTACTCGCTGCGCGAAGCACAGATCATCATCGAAAGCTGGAGGAACCATTACAACACAAAACGACCCCACAGTGCACTGCGATACCGCCCACCGGCACCGGAAGCCATCGTTCCGAAGGACCAAAGCCCAATCATGCACTAACTTTCAATTTGGACCACTCAAGTGGGGCTGCTCACAACGACCAGACGCACTATCTTTGGCGGGCCGTGGATCACGAAGGCGAAGTGCTGGAATCTTTTGCCACCAAGCACCGAGATCGCAAGGCGACACCTCAATTCCCGCGAAAACTTCAAACGCCACCGTGCCGCCGCTCTTTCTGAATGGCGCCAATTTTTTACGTCATAAGGGACAGCGCTACTGCCCTTGCAGAGACTGGTTCGCATCCGTCTGACAGCACCGCCACTGCCCATTGAAATATCTGGGTAATTATGAATTTTTTCAGCCTACCCGCCATCCTGCCCGCCAACCTCAAAACGCTTTAGATGATTACCGCCAAGGGGCTCACGATGGCCCATTTCTTAGAGAAATGACGTGAGTGCTGAACTTTTTTCGGTCAATTTCCGCGTTTCCATGGGCCGATCACCATAGGGTATGAAAACCTCCTAAACTGTTTCGAGGAACGTCAGAGCCTTTAATGGAACGCTTCATAGCTCAGCGATCAGAACTGACCTGTGCTTCTGGCTGTTTCTTTTCGACTGGCATCCTTACAACGCTCTGTTTAGCCTTGAACCGCCAGGATATAGCATTCGAAGGGACCAGAATTCGATGGCAACTATTCGTGACATGGAGATGATGGTAGCGTTGGCCCGGCAAAAGCATTTTTCCCGTGCAGCGGAAGAATGTGGGATATCGCAGCCTGCGTTCTCTGCGCGTATTCGCAATATTGAAGAACAATTCGGTTTGCCAATCGTGCGGCGTGGCAACAAGTTTCTCGGTTTCACCCCTGAAGGCGAGCTTTTGCTCAAATGGGCGCGAAGAATTCTGAGCGATGTGGATGGCATGCGTCAAGAATTGGATGCGTCCAAAGGCAACTTGCGGGGTTCTCTGACTGTCGGCGTCGTACCGACGACCCTGTCTTTTGTGGCGCTGGTGTCTGCATTACTGCGGGAGACGCATCCAGATTTGGTCGTCAATATTCAGTCAAAGACGTCAAACCAGATTTCGCTTGGGTTGAACGATTATTCGCTGGATGCAGGCATTACCTATATGGACAGGTTCAACACCGAGTCGGCGCGGATCGAGCCGCTATATGAAGAAACATATGTTCTGGTTGTCCCGAAATCTCTGGCACCGCGACTGGTGGGCGATGCCACTTGGCAAGAGGCCGCGAAGTTGCCGCTTTGTCTGCTCAACACTGACATGCGAAACAGGCAGCTGATTGACGAAGCTTTTGCATCCATCGGCGCGCGCCCGCAACCGGTCACAGAAACCGACGGATTTACCGTGGCTTTGGCGCTTGTTGTCGGCGGTACCGCCGCCACAATCGCCCCACAAAGATTGGCCGAGAGCATATTCACCGGGCAGGAGACCATCCAGTTGCACCTCAAAGATCCAGTGCTGACCCATTCTATTGGACTTGCAGTTCAGACTCAGAATCCGGTGCTGCCAGCCATCCGGGCACTCAAGCTCGCGGTTAGCAAAGCATTATAATATATGTGGATGACGCAATCCAAATTCTGTATTTGATGCTATAATGGATACTCGCATATATCCGAGTTGAATCAGGGGTGCGGTATGAACATTCAAAATAATAATGACGGTGTCTGGAAATCCGGTCGTGGCAAAGGCCGCAGAACGACCAAAGGCCGTCAACTGGACGATATGGCCTGGGCCGAAGTGCAGGAGTTGCTTGGCGATCGCCCACGTCGACGGGATTTGTTGATAGAGCATCTGCACCTGATCCAGGACCACTTTGGCTGTTTGTCGGCGGCGCATCTTGTGGCACTTGCCGAAGAAATGCGCCTCTCACAGGCAGAGGTTTACGAAGTAGCGACGTTCTATGCCCATTTTGACGTGGTCAAAGAGGACGATACCCCACCACCGGAACTGACGATCCGTGTGTGCGATAGCCTGTCATGTGAAATGGCAGGGGCGCAGCAGTTGCTTGCGGCGTTGAAAGACAACTTTGATCCTGCAAAAATACGGGTGCTGCGCGCGCCTTGCATGGGGCGTTGTGATACGGCTCCGGTGCTGGAAATCGGCCACAAGCACATCGATTTTGCCACGCCTGATCTGGTGGAAGCAGCGATTGCGGCAGACGACACCCATGCGCATATTCCGACCTACGAAACCCTGGCTGGCTATATGGGCAAGGGTGGATATGACGCTCTTATCGCTTTGCGCGAAGGTGCATCGACACCGGATGAGGTGCAGGAAAAGGTTCTTGAATCCGGCCTGCGTGGCCTTGGTGGGGCAGGGTTTCCGTCTGGGCGCAAATGGTCGTTTGTTCGGGCTGAAGAAGGGCCGCGTTATCTGGCTGTTAATGGCGACGAGGGCGAACCGGGAACCTTCAAGGACCGATATTATCTGGAACGTACGCCGCATCTGTTTCTTGAGGGCATGCTGATCGCGGCATGGGCGGTCGAGGCGGAAACTTGTTTCGTCTACATGCGCGATGAATACCCTGCGGTTTTGCATATTCTGCGCACCGAAATTACAGCCCTTGAGGCCGCTGGGATTGTGAAGCCGGGCTATATAGATTTGCGACGCGGCGCTGGTGCCTATATCTGCGGCGAAGAAAGCGCGATGATTGAAAGCATCGAGGGCAAGAGGGGTCTTCCCCGACATCGTCCACCATTTGTGGCGCAAGTGGGCGTTTTTGGCCGCCCAACTTTGGTGCACAACATCGAGACCTTGCACTGGGTGGCACGAATATGCCGCGAAGGCCCCGAAGTGATGAGTGCGACTGAAAAGAACGGCCGCAAAGGGCTGCGATCTTATTCGGTTTCTGGCCGGGTCAAAAAGCCCGGCGTCCATCTGCTGCCTGCCGGGTCAACTATCAGCGACATCATCAAGGCCAGTGGTGGTATGCTGGATGGCCACCGGTTCAAAGCTTATCAACCAGGCGGACCCTCGGCGGGCATCTTACCTGCCTCGATCAGTGACGTGCCAATGGATTTTGACACCCTGCAGGATCTCGGCACCTTCATCGGTTCAGCTGCGATTGTGATCCTGTCGGATCAGGACAGCGTCAGGGACGCCGCGCTTAACCTGTTGCGGTTCTTTGAAGATGAAAGCTGTGGCCAATGCACGCCCTGCCGGGTGGGCTGTGAAAAGGCTGTCAAGCTGATGGAACAGGACAAATGGGACGCGCCGTTATTGACCGAACTATGTGATGTCATGGTTGATGCCTCGATTTGCGGTCTGGGGCAGGCGGCTCCTAATCCGATCCTGCTGACGCTGAAACATTTCCCTGAGGAGGTCAGCTAATGAGCGATCAAATCACCTTCAATCTGGACGGCAAAGACGTAGCCGCGCGGGCCGATGAAACCATCTGGCAGGTCGCCAAACGTCAGGGAACCACGATTCCGCATTTGTGTTACAAGGATTCGACCGGCTATCGCACAGACGGCAATTGCCGCGCCTGTATGGTGGAAATCGACGGCGAGCGCGTGCTGGCCGCTTCCTGCCAGCGAACGGCAACTGACGGTATGGTAGTCAAGACCGCATCGACGCGGGCTGAAACCGCCCGAAAGATGGTGATGGAGCTGTTGGTGACCGATCAGCCCGACCGCGAACAGGCCCACGACAAGGCTTCTCATCTTTGGGACATGGCCGATTTGCAAGGGGTGTCTGAGAGCCGGTTTCCCAAGATCGAGCCAGACCATGTCCCATTGCTGGACACATCGCATCTGGCAATGAGCGTTAATCTGGACGCCTGCATCAATTGTGATCTCTGTGTTCGCGCCTGTCGCGAAGTGCAGGTCAACGACGTGATTGGCATGTCCGGGCGTGGGCGCGACGCCCAAATCACATTCGATCTGGGCGATCCTATGGGTGCCTCAACTTGTGTGGCTTGTGGCGAATGTGTGCAGGCCTGCCCAACCGGGGCGCTAATGCCTGCAACCGTGCTGGATGACGCTGGCGTCGGAAGCCGGGATGACTTTGACCGCGAAGTGAAATCCATTTGCCCGTTTTGTGGTGTTGGCTGCCAGATGTCTTTCAAGATCAAGGATGAAAAAATTGCCTGGGTT
This sequence comes from Paracoccaceae bacterium, assembly GCA_003354145.1. Classification (GTDB taxonomy): domain Bacteria; phylum Pseudomonadota; class Alphaproteobacteria; order Rhodobacterales; family Rhodobacteraceae; genus NORP181. The sequence goes on along the minus strand of PIVL01000145.1, from coordinate 3,084 downwards.
GATGGTATTGACGGCCCGGCGAACGAAAATCGCCTGTGTGTGAAGGGCCGGTTCGGATTTGACTATATCAACCACCCACACCGCCTGACGAAACCTCTGATCCGGCGCGACGACGCTCCGGCCAAGGGGTTGAATGTGGACCCGGCCAATCCCTTTACGCATTTCCGCGAAGCAAGCTGGGACGAAGCGTTGGATGTTGCTGCTGCAGGTCTGGCCAGATTGCGCGCCGAGGCAGGCACCAATGTGGCGGGCTTTGGGTCGGCAAAATGCTCAAATGAAGAGGCCTATTTGTTCCAGAAACTGATCCGTCAGGGATTTGGGCATAACAACGTCGATCACTGCACCCGATTGTGTCACGCGTCGTCCGTTGCGGCTTTGATGGAAAATATCGGCTCGGGTGCTGTGACCGCGACATTCAACGAAATCGAAAACGCCGATGTGGCCATTGTGATTGGCTGTAATCCGACGAACAATCACCCCGTTGCGGCAACCTATTTCAAGCAGTTCGTCAAACGTGGCGGCAAGCTGATCGTCATGGACCCTCGTGCACAGGCGCTCAAACGTCATGCCACCCATATGCTGCAGTTTCGCGCGGGCACTGATGTTGCAATGCTGAATGCGATCATGAACGTGATTGCCGATGAAGGCCTGTACGACGATCAATATATCGCCGCCTATACCGAAAACTGGGACGCAATGAAGGCACATCTGGCGGATTTCTCCCCAGAGAAAATGGCACCGCTTTGTGGTGTCGACGCCGAAACCTTGCGGACCGTCGCACGAGAGTTTGCTGCTGCCAAGGCAGGCATGATCTTTTGGGGTATGGGCATATCGCAGCATATCCACGGTACTGATAATTCTCGCTGTCTGATCTCATTGGCGCTGATGACCGGGCAGGTCGGGCGGCCGGGGACCGGGCTGCATCCGCTGCGTGGCCAGAACAACGTGCAAGGTGCCTCGGATGCCGGGATGATCCCGATGTTCCTGCCGGACTATCAGACTGTGACAGATGACGGTGTGCGCAGCGCGTTCACCGAGGTTTGGGGTTCGGACGACTTTTCTGCCGAAAAAGGCCTGACCGTTGTTGAGATCATGGATGCGATCCATGACGATAAAATCAAGGGTATGTATATTCTTGGCGAAAATCCGGCGATGTCGGACCCGGATCTGAACCATGCGCGCAGTGCTTTGGCGAAACTGGACTGGCTGGTGTCGCAGGATATTTTTCTTACAGAAACCGCGAACTATGCCGATGTGATTTTGCCAAGTTCGGCCTTTGCCGAAAAGAACGGCACGGTCACCAATACCAATCGTCAGGTGCAGATGGGGCGACGGGTTGTTCCAGCACCAGGGCAGGCGAAAGAGGATTGGTGGATCACGGTTGAGTTGGCCAAGCGGCTTGGGCTTGAGTGGAATTATACCCATCCGCGCGAAATTTTTGCGGAAATGAAGCTGAATATGGGTTCTCTGGACAACATCACCTGGGACCGGTTGGAAGAGGCAACAGTTACTTACCCGTCGCTGTCGCCAGAAGATCCCGGCCAGGCGATCGTGTTTGGCGATGGATTCCCGCGCAAAGATGGCCGCGCACGGTTCACTCCGGCCAATGTGACCTCTCCGGACGAGGTGCCTGATGATGAGTATCCAATAATCCTGACAACGGGCCGCATGCTGGAGCATTGGCACACCGGGTCGATGACGCGTCGTGCGGCGGTCCTGGACTGGGCGGAACCTGAGGCAAATGCCTCGCTGCATCCGAAGACAATGCGCAGGCTGGGTGTAAAAGCCGGTCAGATGATCACAATCGAAACCCGGCGTGGCTCTTTAACGGTGATGGCGCGGGTGGATCGCGCTGTGGCCGAGGAAATGGTGTATCTGCCATTCGCTTTTGTCGAAGCGGCAGCAAATTTGCTGACTAATCCCGCGCTGGATCCTTACGGGAAGATCCCGGAGTTTAAATTTGCTGCATGCCGGGTGTCTGCTGAAAAAGAAGATATGGTAGCCGCAGAATAACCCACCACCCAAAGCGTTTTCCGGTTAAGATCGGGACTGTATTGAGTGGAAATGCCTGAAACATTGCAGATGTTATAGGCGTTTCAAGGCTACGCTGTGATCCAACATTATCTCGAAACGCCTTTTAGAAAAGGACAACATGATGAAAATGCTGATTCTTGGAGCCTCTTACGGTTCTTTGCTGTCGACGAAATTGTTGATGGCTGGACATGACGTCACTTTAATCTGCCGCGAGCAATCGGCGGCGCTGATCAATAGTGAAGGCACTTTCGTGCGGATCAAGCTCCGTGACGAGGCAGAACATCGAACTATCTGGTCCGGGGATTTGCCCGGAAATGTGAATGCTGTAACCCCGCAAGAGGCCCAGCCGGAAGATTATGACATGATCGGTCTGGCCATGCAGGAGCCGCAATATAGTGCCCCGGCCGTGCGCGCGCTGATGGGGCGGATTGCAGCCAGTGCTAAGCCGTGTCTGTCGATCATGAACATGCCGCCGCCGCCGTATCTGCGACGGATCAGTGCTCTGACGGATGTGTCATTGGCGAACTGTTACAGCGATCCAGAGGTTTGGGAAGCATTTGAACCGGGCCTGATGACGTTGTGCAGCCCGGACCCACAGGCATTTCGCCCGCCCGAAGAGAAATCGAATGTTTTACAGGTTGGATTGCCCACGAATTTCAAAACTGCTGAATTTGCAGATCCCGCGCATAATGCGCTGTTGCGTCAGATGGAGCAGGATATCATTGATGTGCGACTTGACGGAAAAGATGTTGGTGTAAAGCTGCGTGTTTTCGAAAGCCTGTTTGTGCCAATGGCAAAGTGGAGCATGTTGCTGACCGGAAATTACCGCTGCATTCTTGAAGACGGCATTCAATCCATTCGTCAGGCTGTTCATGATGACATTGACGCCTCGGCTGCGATTTATGATTGGGTCGATGCACTGTCGCATAAACTGGGTGCCGAGGCCGCCGATCATGTGCCGTTTGAGAAATACGCAAAGGCTGCAGAGAACCTGTTAAAGCCATCCTCTGCCGCACGCGCCATCGATGGTGGCGCAACAGCAATCGAACG
>PIVL01001010.1 GCA_003354145.1 Paracoccaceae bacterium | reverse complement strand
GCAGCGAAGGCTCCTATTCGAATGGGTTCTAAAAGCGTCTCGTGATCCATCTTCAACCTCGGTCATTTGCTGCCTACGCAGGTATCGTCGCTGCGCCAATTGGCCAAGGCGAGCTGAGTCACGGCATGTAGTTATGCTCGGTTCAGGCAGACTCTAAGACCTCGACTAACCATTGCACTAACGCATTTGTTGGGGCGTTACCATTTTGCGACAAAATCCAAGGGAACGGCCCAGGCGATACAGATACTACCGGAGAGCGTGATGGCTTGAGCTTCAGGGCGCTGCCAAGGCGATACTCTGAATTCGGTTCAGCAAGTTTCCCCCGCTGCCTGCCTGTCCGGAACAACGCGGATTCACTCTGCAGTGACAGGTTTCGATGTGTCATCTGGAATTCGGATGGCGTGATACCGCGCACGCATCACCCCCACCAGCCACATTTTCAAGACTCCAATCGGAGTACTTTCGGGACCGGACGAAATCGACTTGAGCGACAGCGTAGATGTCAATCGGCATTGACGTTTGACCCCCTAGCGGACATAGAAAAACACCGCGTACAGGATGACGTATCTGGGATAGTGGCTGCCTTTAAAATCAATCGTCACGTGCTGATCCTCACCCGTGAATTCAAAAAGCGGCGTCTAACACAG
>PIVL01000144.1 GCA_003354145.1 Paracoccaceae bacterium | reverse complement strand
TGGCCTGCTTTTGCTCCGCCGCACTGGCCGGTTTTTACTCCGCCGTTGACAGCGTTTCTTCTGAAGAGCCACTAACATGGCTTATTATAAGTCGGCTGTAGAAGGGCATTGGAAATCTCTGCTTTCCTCTAAATGCCGCGATTTAGTATCAGAGTTTAGCATATTTTGAAAAAACACAGCCCAGGTATTCCAATAGCAAAGTAGATACCAAAAATTGGGGTACGCTTGGTGACGCTATCGCCGGGCGAACAATTTGCTACTTTTACCACTTCGTCTGGATCACCTGAGTTAGCAACAAGTCGTATTTGGCCCTCTATTGGTTTCCCAAGACACGGCCTAGGAAATCGCGGGTGCGGGGCTCTTGTGGGTCCGAGAGTATCTGCTGCGGTGGCCCCTGTTCCAAAATGCGACCTCGGTCCAGAAAGCAGACGTTGTCAGCCACTTCGCGCGCAAAGGCCATCTCGTGGGTGGCCATGATCATCGTCATACCCTCGTTTTTGAGCGCTTTTAGGACCTCAAGAACTTCGCCCACCAATTCTGGATCAAGCGCAGAAGTGATTTCGTCAAAAAGCATGATATCGGGCTTCATGGCGAGCGCTCGGACAATGGCCACGCGTTGCTGCTGCCCACCTGAGAGCTGGTCAGGATAATGGTCCATGTGGTTTTTCAAACCGAATCTTTCGAACAGCGCCATGATTGGTTGGCGCAGTTGGTCGCGCGTTTTGCGATGAATGCGGCGGGGCGCAAGCATCACATTTTCTTCGGCTGTCATATGGGGAAAAAGGTTGAAAGATTGAAATACAATTCCGATCCGCTGACGGATAGGCTGCGGATCAAGCGATGGTTCGGCAATATCTTCCTTGTCCAGCCAAATGGCGCCATCGTCCAGCGGTTCCAACAGATTTATGCACCTCAACAAAGTCGATTTTCCGGAACCGGAAGCCCCGACCAGGCAGAGCATTTCTCCCTGTGCTACCTCTAAAGATATGCCGTCCAGCACTTTTGTCTGGCCAAACGATTTTTTCACATTCTCCAGTCGCAGCTTCATGATCGCGACCTGTTTTGCTTGGTAATCAGATAGTCCGCCAACCGGGTGGCTGGCACGGTAACAACCAGAAATATCGCCGCTGCAACGACATAGGGTGTGAAATTGGCCAACAAAGATTTGAACACTCCCGCCTGACGAAAAATCTCAACGGGTCCGATGAAAGACAAGAGCGCGACGTCCTTTTGCAGCGCAATCAGCATGTTCATCTGGGCGGGGATCACACGTCGGATGGCCTGAGGCAACACCACAAATCGCATTACATCCTGGCCAGTAAGGCCAAGAGACAGCGCAGCGTTGCGTTGCGAGTTATGGACGCTTTCGATGCCACCTCGAAAGATTTCGGCAACATAGGCCGAATAGGTCAGCACCAGCGCAACAGTTCCCCAAATATAGGGCGAGTTCCACGGGCGCGGCAGCCCAAGGCCAGGAATGCCAAATCCGACCAGATAGACCACCAGCACCACCGGCACGCCACGGAATAAATCCGTATATAGCGCACCGAACAGTCGCAGTGGATACAGGACCGGATTTCGCACATCGCGAGCCAACGCAATAGCGAGACCCAATGCTGCGATCAACGGCACCGACCAGGCAAAAATGGCCACGTCCAGGACAAAAGCATTCAGCAGTTTTGGGAACGTCTTGATAAACACTTCGCCATTGAAAAAGCTGTACTTGACCTTCTCCCAGCCCGGAGCAAGCGGGACCAGCAAGACAATCGCCAGAACAACGGCCAGCGTAGAACCGCCCGCAATAATAAGCGAGCGGTGCCTGAGCTTGCGTTCATAAGCTTGGCGACGGGTAAGGCCCGCCGAGCCATTTGCCATTACTTGATGACCGGAACGCCAGTGGATTCAGACAGCCAAGTGGCTTCGATTTCTGCCAGTTTACCGTTGGAAGTCAGGGCAGCGATGGCCTCGTCAACGCAAGCTTTGAGAGCTGAATCTTGCTCCATCAACATGCCAAAGCGATCAGGGTTTTCCATTCGGTCGGCCGGGAACTGACCCAAAATCACACCACCATCGACAACAACAGCCGCCAGATAAAGTGCGGTTGGCAGGTCAAACAAAGCAACATCAATTTGTCCTGCCTGAATGGCAGCAGTCACGTCAGTATTATCGTTGTACAAAAGCGCGTCACTATCCGGTGCCACCAGATCAGTCAGCACAGGGACAGCTGTGTAACCTGCGCCTGCACCCCATTTCAATGTCTTCAAAGACGCCAGTGTGGGTTCAGCACCCGCGTCCACAACCGCTTTCGTGGTCAGAACAGCCATCGCGGAAGAGTAGTACGGCAATGAGAAATCGATGACCTTTTCCCGATCGTCAGTGATAGAGAATTGTTGGAGATTGAAGTCAAAGTTCTTGGCCCCTGGCTGGATTGATTCATCAAATCCGGCGCGGACCCAGACGACATCGTCACTTTCAAATCCCATCTCGGCAGCAACCGCATAGGCGACGGCCGCCTCAAACCCCTTGCCTTGCTCTGGGGCGTCATCAATCACCCAGGGAAAATAGGCTGGGTTGCCAGTGGCAATCGTTAACTTGCCAGCCTCGAGTGTTTTACCTGTCGCGCATTGGTCTGCGGCAAAGGCGGTTCCGGCAGATACGCTAAGCATAAGGCTAACAGCCATGCTGATCCTTGGTTTCATGATGAGTCCTCCTGAGCATTAAATCAAAACTAGCAAAAGCGCATACAGCGCGAAATGTCTAGCAAAGTATGCATTCCAGACCGCCGACTCATTCTTGCCTACCACTCGAACACATGTGGTTTGAATACCGCCCTCACTCGGTTAGACTGCGAGCAAGCAACAAATCGCAGGCAGATCGAAATATGGGCATGACACGGCGTCACTTTGGGATAGGCATCGCAGCTATGTACCTTGCCGCTTGTGATAGTACGACTTTGCAAAGCACGAGCAGACCAAAATCAACCGGGCTTCCTGCGGATCTAAAGCCGGTTCCGAATGCGGATTATGACGTTTGGGTCGCCGCATTCAAAACGCGTGCAGAACAGCAAGGGATTTCCAGCGCCACCCTAGCCACTGGCTTTCGCGGTGCGGGGTATCTGCCCGGTGTTGTAAAACGAGACCGCAACCAGACCGAATTCAGTCGCACGCTCGAGGACTATCTGGCAATCGCAGCATCGGATGAGAGGGTGAGCAAGGGCCGCGCAGCATTTGCCCAACACCAATCTACGCTCAACGCACTTGAAGGCAAATATGGCGTGGATGCCGAAATTATCACTGCGGTTTGGGGCTTAGAGAGCTTTTACGGAGAGCGGCGAGGCGATGTGCCTGTCATTTCCTCGACATCAACTCTTGCCTTTGATGGGCGGCGCGGCGCATTTTTTGAAAAACAACTTATGGCGGCGCTAAACATCCTGCAAAGCGGTGACATTCCCGCTTCGCGCATGACAGGCAGCTGGGCTGGTGCGATGGGCCACACCCAGTTCATTCCCACTTCGTATCAGGCCTTTGCCGTTGATTTTACTGGCGACGGGCGACGCGATATCTGGTCGGATGATCCGACAGACGCGCTTGCCTCTACCGCCGCATATCTTCAGCGCAACGGTTGGACGCGTAAGGTTCGCTGGGGCGGTGAAGTTGGCGCAGGTGCACCTGCTGGCACCGTCATCCAACCACAGTCTGGCGGGCCCAAGTTTGCCGTGACCAGCAATTTCAAGGTGATAAAACGCTACAACAACTCGGATGCATACGCCATCGGAGTAGGCCATCTTGCCGACCGAATTGGCGGTTCTGGTCCATTGCGAGCAAGTTTTCCACCTGATTCCAACGGGCTGACCAAAGACGACCGCATCGCGCTTCAGCAACGCCTGACGGCCAGGGGCTTTGACACGGACGGGGCAGATGGCGTGATCGGCCCCAACACGAATAAGGCAATCAGCGCTTATCAATCCAGCAAAGGCCTGCCTGCAACGGGCGAGCCCTCGCAGGAACTGTTGCAAAGTCTTGGATAGGACCCTGCGGGTACGTAACTGAATTTTTTGAACCGTGCCTCTTGGCCCTGACCAGTGATATCACAGGTGATCATGCCAACAAACACTTCGGTAAACGATCCATGTTCGCCACGACCACCTTCGTCGCTGATCGCTGACGCATCCAATTTGCTGCCAATTGGCCGCGAGATTGATCTGACCGCAAAAGAGGCGATTCCATTCCTGAAGAATTTTCGTAATGGTATTATGCCGGTGCTTGAAGATTTTTTAAAGGCTGGCGATCATCTGGCCAAAGCTATTTTTGAGTCTATCGACCACCCGGATTTGCCGCCCATTCAGGAACTGGATGTTCCTGAAATGAACGCGCGTTAAACAATCTCGACTTCAACAATAGCACCAGAGACGTTGTAACTAAATTTGTCACCAGCAACCGGGAACCGGGTTTGTATAGCAGAACCGGTGATTATATGTTCGCCCCGGGACAAGGTCATGCCGCGTTTACTGAAATGATTAAGAACCCACGCCAGTGAGCCTAGTGGATCAGCGGCACCCGTGTTTGTCTTCTGATCGGTCTCACCTTGTTGATAGACGCAGGATGGTATGTCGCCCAGATCCATGTCCTCCCAGCCGTCAATGATCGGGCCGAGAACGATCCCCCCACACCAGGCATTGTCCGCAATCAGAGTGAACACATCAAGTTGGGTATAGTCTGCGCCCTTGTCTTCAATGATCTCAAAAGCTGGTCGGGCAGCGGCAATAAGGTCGCGCACAGTTTCTGCATTATGCAGATCAGTCTGCGGCAGCACATCATTTTTCAATTCTAAAGCCAGTTCAAATTCCACCCCAAGATGACGGAAATCGCGTGCGGGTACTTTTGCTTTGGATTGCAAAACATCGTTCGTGAAAATTGCGCCGACAATTGGTTGATTAATGTCACACATTTTTTGCATAGCCGCCGAAGTCAGCGCAATCTTACGACCAGCAATCTTCCCACGCCGTTCAAAGTACAGGTCTTGAATCGCGTTCTGTGCTTCATAGGCTTGATCAACATTCTGAACTGCAAGATCGCCGGACAAAGTTTCATAACGTGCTTTGTCAAACCAGTCGTCAAAAAGTTTGTGGGAAATATCTGCAATACCTGCCATCGATTACCTCGAACAAAAATTCTCTGGATAGTCCTGTTTGCGAAGACATCTATACGCGTGGCCGAGGTGCCAAAGGCCAACACACAATGTTCCGGCCGACTTCAGACCAACGTACTTTCAGCCCCTTTGGAGTGATGGAAAACACAGATGCATCAACAATAAAGCAGGCCCTCGGGCCTGCTTTTGAGTCTCACTATTCTTGCGGAACTTGGCGACCTGCCTCTTAGTTAGTAGTGGTGCTCGTCGTTGTTGTTGTTGTCGAGGAAGAACTACCGTCACCATCGTTACCAACCAAGATAGCTAGAACAATAAGAGCTCCAATCGCTACACCAGCAGTAGTGGGGGTCAATCCGGTTCCTCCAAAAGCATTCTGAGCTACCGAACCAGAAGGGCAAGTTACTTCAAGCTGCCCGGAAGCGAGGTAGCGTGCTGAAAGGGGTGCTACGTCACCGCAGACGGAAGCCTTTGTCGCAGTCTCTATCGCCGTATTTTGCGCAAATGCTGATGTTGACGCCCCGAGCACCATCGCGCCAGCAGCCAGTACTGTAGTTATCTTTTTCATTGTCCCAAACCTCTTCAAATAAAACTATGTAAACTCTACCGCGTTGCGCCTCAATTTACAACGCCGCGCAAGCCTTCCAATTCATAACAACACTTTTTGGGGCATTTATGCACTTTTTTTTAGTTTGTGAGCCGCCTAATCAATAAATAGCCGATATTCGGACCTGCCCATTGCCGGGACTGCCAGACAAGTCCGGCCCGCGAATCAATCCAGAAATCATTTACTATGGTTCCGCCGCCCCCCTCGCACCGTTCCTGAACGTGACGCGTAGCATGGATGTGTTCAACAATTTCAACAGATTCCGGACCAAGTTGCGCAACTTCGCATGCAAACGATAAACGGATTTGTTTGTTGTCCAGCCCCCGAATATATTGAACGTGTTCTCCGTCATAGGCTGGTCCAAGCGTATCACCGCTGGCCAAAACAGAGCTAGACGCGATGCCGCCACCAAGTCCGGTAATGGCAATCAACATACCGTTGCGCATGGCCAGCGATACATTGTCATAAGTACGCCAGACCGTAATTTTTCCGGGTCCACCATCTCGGCGCTCGGTGTCCATCTCTAAATAGGCCAGTTGATCATTCCGTTCGAGCGTTACCTCAAGAAATGAACCCTCAAGACCATCTAGAAGCGCGCGGTTTACGACCACGATCGGCGGTTTAGGTGCAGTTTTTGAGGCGATCGTACCACGTATGGCGTCAATCACCTGCAGCTCCAGTGACGGGACATCATCTCCGACACTGCATCCTGACAGGATCATTGCGACCATTAATCCGCAAACAAGACTGAAACGGCTCATTCCCATACACGCACCCATTGGCTTGTCAGCGCCTGCCGGTGTGCTTCCCGAATCTGTCCAAAAAGAGGGTTTGGAATAAACAGCTGCTGACCGCCATCACGCTGGATTGGCCGGATCGTTGTGCCAAATTTCTGACGGCTTGGTTTGCCCAGAAACCAACCTATTGGGATTTTCAGCAATATCCCCTTGTCAAATGAACCTTCTCCAAAATCCTCTGCGGACACATTTGTCATCGTAAAAAAACCACCAAGGGTCCAGCCGTTGTCAAATTCGCGGTTCAGCGTTGCCGTGGCTCCTACATCACCAGCCAGATATCGCCCAATATCCAACCGCCCGTTCCAACCGCCTCCAAAATCATAATAGGTACGCAAATACCCAGTAAAAACCGAATACTCCTGGAAACCAAACTGCTGGTCATAATCCCGCTTGCGCACATAATTCGCATCTATGCCGACGCCCAAACGGCTGTTGACCGGCTTCCAAAGCAATTCGGTCGAAATGCCGCCATACATGGATTCAAGGTAACCAACCGTTGCTCGGGCATAGAGATTTTTGCCAGGGCGCCATTGCTTCGCAACATACAGATTATTAAGGGTCGTATCTGCCTGCGCATACAACACCAAATCGGTTCGCACACGTGGCAAAACCGAATTTGAATACCGTCTGCTGTCGGCAATATTCCCTGCAAGACGATGTCGAATTGTCCCGGAAACAATCCAGCCCGGAGCCGGACGATATCTTCCTCGAAAAGCGACCCCTACATCAATACGAAATGGCTGGTCAGGATCGAAATAGCTGTTCGTAGAATATGGCAACACCGAAAAATTGCTTTCAGGATACAAATCTGACGGCATAACGGCTCCCTCTCCGATCTGCGGAGCATCCCCGAAACCAGTCACAGCCAACAAGGCATCCGTTGCGTTATCGTCAAACTCCAGTGCTTCAAGATCCGAGCGGCGAATGGTGACGGCCGACAAGGCCATTCCAAGGGAAACTGGTATCAGCCTGAAGGTTTCCACCGAAGCGGGCATCACTTGGGCCAGCGCGCGGGCAGCCCTGCCTACGGCGTTAGCAAAGGACATGTATTGCAAATTGCGGAATCGTAGTTCGGCACTGTTCGCAGAAACATCAAGCGTTTCCAGGATCAACCCGTTTTCTCGCAGGATGGGCTCCAACTGATCGCGCAGTCGCAACGGCGCATTAGAACTTTGTGCCCATTTGCTGTCCCAGGCCTCTGGGCTACCGACGCGGGAAGGGCGGAGTTTTACAGGGTGAGGCGCTGGTGAATGCATCAATGCAGGTGGATCGACCGGATTTAGCTGAATTTGGGCAGTGATCCCAAATTCGCTCCCATACATATAATAGGCCCCAAGACGGGTCCGTCTGGTGGCCTGATATTCAACACCAAAATTGTACCTTGATTTGCGCTCGAATACTGAAGTGGTCTGGGTTTCGGTGACATAGGCATCTGAGGACAATTCAAATTTGACACTGGTTCGGTCATTTGGCATCCATTCAATACCACCAAACGGAGCAACGGGCCCGCGAAACCACTGGTCATACGCTGGTTTCCCACCTGTATCGCTTGGATCATATGCGGGGCGCTCGCCAAACGGAGATCCGATACTCCCTGATGTCCCAAGTCGACCCCAACCAAGTCCTCCGGTCAGTTTTAGCTTTCCCGGCAGGCGCGCAGCGCCAAAACCCGGCGCATTAAGCGTCTTTGTTGCAACAAGGTATTCGGCAGAATAGATGCCGGTACCCACAAAATCCTGTAATCCCAAAGTGATTTCGGGCCAGTATCGTGTTTCTTTGTGAAGCCTGAACCGCATATCAAAACCGCGGTCATAGTAGGTAGAAAACCCACCCATATTCCAGTTCTTGATCTTGTTGTAACGGAAACTGGCCGACGCCCAAGGCAAGGCCTGAAAAGTTAAGGTATATCGGGTTTGTCCACCAAAATATCCAATCGCAGTTGTAAACTGACCGTCAGGCAGCATCTGACCTGATGGCATATCAATTATACCAGGTGAGCCATAAAAATTCAGACTGGGCGGAGGTAGCGGCGTGAATGAGGGGGCATCTTCGTCTGCACCGCCCGCGGGAATCGACTGAGCAAATCCGAATGCCGGACCCAAAGCAATTAGCAACACAAACATCACAGCCAAACGCCACAAAGCGCCCACCATTTTAGTGATGCGATCCAGGTAAATCTGCACTGCCTTTTCCTTATCGCCTGCCTTGGCTTTTTGTACTTTGACACCGACAGCCGAACTGAGGCAATAATCGCACTTGTCTATCGGGATTTTAGGTGCAGAACCGCGTCTTTGCGGTGACAGATGACCTTACCAAAATGCAGCTGATCGCGATGCCGACAAATTGGTTCAAACAGACTGCCCCTGCGATGATTTAGGGTCGACATCGTTTGAATGAAAGCCTTCAACCCAACGCCGGATCACTTCCAGCGCTGCGCCATCATCACTGGCACTAAGCGCACTGCGCAGACCATGTAAGACAGCAGCTACTTCAATCTCGGAAAGTATATCTTCGCGGGCACAGAAAATTTTGGGATATCGCGTCCCGATCAGTTCACCGCTTAGTGTTAGTTCTTCTTCGATTTTTTCACCCGGTCGCAGACCAATGATCTTAATTTCAATATCACCCTCGGGGCTGCTTTCGTCCAATACTGTGTACCCAGCGCTTTCTATGACTTGACGTGCCAGCTTCATGATTGGGACCGGTTCGCCCATGTCGAGCACAAACAGCTCAGCGCCCCGGGCTTCGTCACCGGCTTTTAATACCAGTTGCACGGCTTCACGGACGGTCATGAAATACCGCGCCACACGTATATCTGTAACGGTGACCGGCCCCCCACGGCTAATCTGCTCCTGAAACAGAGGAACCACCGATCCAGATGAACCAAGTACATTACCAAACCGTACCATAGTAAACACGGTGTCACCGTGACGTGTCGCAAGATCCTGTACGATCAACTCAGCCAAACGTTTTGACGCACCCATCACATTGGTCGGGCGCACGGCCTTGTCTGATGAAATTAAGATAAACCGTTCAACGCCAAATTCAGCGGCCTCGCGTGCCAATGTATGAGTGCCGAGCACATTATTGGACAGACCAGAAAGCGGATTGGCCTCAACCAGTGGTACGTGTTTATACGCAGCTGCGTGCAGCACCACCTGAACCTTGTGATCTTTCAGAACCATTCGCACCAGGCGTTCATCCAGGATTGACCCCAGAATTGGTACAATTTCGATCTCCATGCCCTGCGCCAATTGGCCCAATTCAAGATTTACCGTGTACAATGCCAGTTCGCTTAGTTCGTACAACACCACTTTGGCTGGGCGACACGACAACAACTGGCGGCACAATTCCGACCCGATTGACCCGCCCGCACCGGACACCAGGACCACGCGACCAGAATAGCTGTCGCATGAATCACGCAATCCTGCATCATGCGATGCGCGCCCCAGAAAATTTTGTGGGGCGACAGGGGTCAGCTTGTCTACCAGTGCCTCTTCGCCAATCAATTGAGCGAATGAAGGCAGCGCCTGCACGTCAACCCCCAGTAATTGCATTTTTCGGGCGATTTGTGCTTGTTTTGGCTGACTTGACGAAGGCATTGCCAGCAAAACCCTATCAACTGACCGCATTTTGATGATTTCGGCAATATGCGCAGGCGGAGAGACAGGAAGGCCCATCAGGGTGATACCCTGCAAAGAGGTATTGTCGTCAACAAATGCGACGGGATCGATATCTTCGTGAGATTTCAGCGCCAGCGCCAATTGTGTTCCGGTTGTTCCGGCCCCATATATTAAAACCCGACGGCGCGGCTTTGCGCGATTATAAAACGCAAGGACTACTTGATACAAAATTGACCGGATCGCCACTAGAAACAGAAAATAACTGATGCCAAACATCACATGTGTTCCGGGTGGCAAGTCTATTCCTACCAGTCTGGACAACCCGGCTGAAACCCCGACCAACAACAACGCAAGTATTGCAGTCAAACCGACGGCATGACGCTCATATGCTTTTAGCTGAATTTGCGGGATTCCAAGCCAAATCGACAACCCAGCAGCAACAATTAGCAGATAGGGAAAAATCGGTAAATTCTGGAGTAAAGTTTCAAACGCTGAAGTTGGCAGCGACTGAATCGCATAAGTGAAAAGCAGCGCGATTGGAACTAAAGCCAGATCAATAGCCAGAAATATGTAGGCTTTCTGATTTCTAGTTAATGTGCTGAAAATGCCTAACATTTTTTCCACCTTTACGGGGTATTAAAGTCAATATCACTACCGCCAAAGTAGTTTCAAAGTATTTAGTGTCTAACTGCAAATACCCACAATGGAAACCACTAAAATTCAAAATCGAGTATGCTTTACACTAAAATTGTACCGACTATAGCCTAAGTTAGTCGTCATTCAAATCATTCATGGCAATTTCTCGCTGATAGCACCAAGTTGGCTCGGCGAAAATCAAGAGAGTTCCACGCTCACTCAGCAGCCTTGTCGATCTGCACCATCTCGCGCAAATATTGC
>PIVL01001009.1 GCA_003354145.1 Paracoccaceae bacterium | reverse complement strand
AGATGGATTTCCACTCGCTCTAGTCCGAGAACCGTCTTCACCATTCACATGCACGTGCTCGCTGCCTTCACTACTCCGAGGTAGTTCGGTCATTGTTTCCCGGGGTCGTGTACGCCCTGTGATTGCGTCTCACTTCCACTTATTTCTTTGGTTTAGGGTTTTCGGAAAGTGTCAGGGACGAAAACACGCCTTCCCGGAGCAGCCCCCAGTCTGATTCGGGGAATCACGACTCAAGTAAAGGCTTAAACTCCCAAGCCGCTTTTCCAAATCAGCGGACTCGATACAAAGTCTCGAGCCTGGACTGTCAGTTGAGCCCAAAGATCACTCAACCCTGTTAGCCTTTTGATATCACGAGTGCTCGTTTCACAACGTACACGTTACCCTGCACAACGTGCTCACGATGCAACAACGAGGACGCAGAGCTTCCTTTCGCCTTTTGCGCTCTCAAGCGCTGCAATGCGTTCTCACTCTCCTTCACTGTCAATCGCAGCGCGCTACAACAAGTCCTAAGGCTGACTCAGCTATGGGAACGCTGGAGTCTGCCTCGATGCTGTCCAAACGGCTATGGATGCGCACACGCACAGCACACAGCAAAATGTACAACATGCTTTTATAAACACGCAAGCGAGACCAGTCGAAAGACGCTGCC
>PIVL01000143.1 GCA_003354145.1 Paracoccaceae bacterium | reverse complement strand
CAAATCCGCCGCGCTTATGGGTTTCTGGCGTCGCGCTATCGCCCGGGTGATCAGGTGTTTCTGATGGGATATTCGCGTGGTGCCTACGCGGTGCGATCGCTGGCCGGGGTGATCGATATGGTTGGTCTGATAAAGGCGGAACATGCCACTGTGCGCAATATTCGCACCGCTTACCGGCACTACGAGATGCATCCGGGTGGTCCGCAAGCAATGGCCTTTTCACGCGCCTTTTGCCACGAATTTGTCCCGATCGAAATGGTTGGGGTTTGGGATACCGTCAAGGCGCTGGGCTTACGCATGCCTATCGTACGGCTTTTGGCATCTGGAAATCATGATTTTCATAGCCATGCTTTGGGCCCCAGCATCTGCAACGGCTATCACGCGCTGGCGCTGGACGAGACACGCCGGGTATTCAAACCAGTGATGTGGGAGTCGCTGCCGGACTGGCCGGGCTATCTGGAGCAGGTCTGGTTTTGCGGCACTCATGGCGACGTTGGCGGCCATTTGGGCGGCTTTGAAGTGGCGCGCCCGTTGGCCAATCTATCGCTGGTCTGGATGCTAAATCGGGCTGAAACCTGTGGATTGCCCTTGCCCGATGGCTGGCAGGCACGATTTTTCACTGATCCTACCGCCCCGTCCGTGGGGACTTGGCGTGGCTGGGGTAAATTATTTCTACAGCGCGGTCGGCGCACTGTTGGTCAGGACCGCTCAGAGCGTATTCACGAAAGCGCCCTGGACTCCAAATAAATACATTTCATTTTGGCAAAAATATCCCCGCCGGAGGCATGAATTCTCTAGGCTTGCGACATTTCCATGATGATGCAGGTGGTTGTCCCTGTAGCGTATAGTTTGCCATCCTCAACACCACGAATTTCACCATGCGCAATGCCAGTCGAACGTCCCGCGTGGTCAATCTCGCCAATGCAGTCGATGGTCATGCCCAAGGGGATCGAGCGGATGATATTAATCTTGTATTCCAAAGTCGTATAGACCGATCCACGCGGCACTTTAGTCATCACGGCACAGGCCATCGCACTGTCAAGAAGCGTTCCGTACCAGCCACCATGGACGGTTCCCATCGGATTGGTGACGTTGAATTCCGGGGCTCCGCGAAACACCGCGCGCCCGTCTTCGATCTGATGCAGTGTATAGCCCATCGTTTGGCTGATCGGTGGGCCGGGTTGCTTTCCATCTATGATGGCCTGCATGAATTCCAGTCCCGACATGGATAGAATTTCGGCCTGAGACAGCAGGTCCTGGGGTCCGTTCGCAACGTTCATTTCGCGCATCTCCTGTTGTGTTGAACGCTAACAGGCAGATCGGCAGGAACAAGTTTTACGCCACGTTCTGTAACTGACTACGTGCCGTGATGCCCAGTGCGTGACACACATCTCGGGTCAGTTCCGGGCGATTCAGGGTATAGAAATGTAACTTGTCGACACCTTCGTCGATCAAGTTACCGCAAAGTTCGGTGCAAACCGCGATGGCCAGCAGATCCTCACGTTCATCCCGCTGGGCAGTTTCAAATGCATCAACCAACCAGTCTGGCATCTTGGCCCCGCAGCGTTCTGCGAACGCGCGTGCACCCTTCCAGTTTTCGATTGGCAGAATGCCCGGTGTGATGGCTTTGTCGATCCCAGCTTTGGCACAAGCATCGCGAAAGCGTAAAAACGTGTCCGCCTCAAAAAAGAACTGGGTCAGGGCCTCGGTGGCTCCGGCGTCCAATTTGGCTTTGAGCCAGTCAATGTCAGCCTTCATATCGCGGGCCTCTGGGTGTTTGTCCGGATATGCGCCAACACGGATGTTGAATTTGCCTGTCTCAGCAAGCGCCTGAATCAGCTCGCAACTGTTCGCGAAACCCTCTGGATGGGCCACAAACTGGTTCTGACCCTTGGGTGGATCCCCTCGCAGCGCGACGATGTCTTTTACACCAGCACTGGCAAAGTTGTCTGCAATGGCAAGCGTTTCAGCGCGCGTGGCGTTGACACATGTCAGGTGCGCCGCCACGTTCAGCCCGCTTGATTGGTGCAATGTCTTCACGGCATCGCGCGTCAGGTCACGCGTGGTGCCACCGGCTCCATAGGTCACAGATACAAAACGAGGGCTCAGCGGAGCCAGCGCCTGCACCGTATCCCATAGGCGAAATGAGCCTTGCAAAGATTGTGGCGGGAAGAATTCGAACGATATGGCGGGCGCGGACATGGTATATTCCTTTGATTTCAACCCTTGTCGCATGAAGTGAAATGTGAGACAAATTCATAATTCTCAAGAACAACATGAGCTAGATGATAAGTTGCATATCGAATTCCGCCATTTACGCACAATCAAAGCGATACACGAGGCCGGCGGGTTGGGCCGCGCAGCGGACCGCTTGAACATCACACAAAGTGCGCTGAGCCATCAGGTTAAGGGGCTTGAGGATCAGGCAGGGGTTGAGTTGTTTGTACGACGCTCAAAGCCGATGAAGCTGTCGGCGGCGGGGTTACGGTTATTGCGATTGGCAGAGCAGGTATTGCCGCAGGTCGAGGCGATGCAGGAAGAATTCTCAAACTTGCGCGATGGCAAAAGCGGGCGCATGCATATCGCAATTGAATGCCATGCTTGTTTTGAATGGCTGTTCCCGGTTCTGGAAGCGTTCCGGCGGACTTGGCCGGATGTGGACGTTGATATTCGCCCCGGTCTGGCCTTTGATGCAATGCCAGCCTTGATGAAAGAACAGGTTGATCTGGTGGTGTCGTCCGATCCCGAGGATCTGCCAGGAGTGGAATTCGTCGAACTGTTTGAATACGCGCCAGTTTTTGTGGCGTCGTCGCAGCATCCATTGGCCCAGAAAGACTATGTTGATGCGGTGGATTTTCGCGACCAAACGTTGATTACTTATCCGGTGGACCGTACCCGTCTGGACATATTCAGCGAGCTATTGATCCCGGCTAAAGTTGAACCAGCCGCGATCCGGCAGGTCGAGTTGACGGCCGTCATTCTATTGCTGGTGGCCTCGAACCGCGGCGTGTCGGTGTTGCCTGACTGGGTGGTACGCGAGGTCAAATACAGCTCGGATTACGTGACGCGCCCTTTGACGGCTAAAGGGATCAAAAAACGGCTTTATGCGGCGATCCGGACTGATGACAAGGACAAGCCGTTTGTTCAGGAACTGATCAAACTTGCGCGCGTTGAGGCGCATAAGTTGCAGGCGATGTGAGGGTGGTCAGACATGTGTAGTTCTGAAAAGCCGGAAAACGCCATCGCCATGATGTAGCGAACGGCAACGATTTCGAATGTGTATTTGTCGAGATCGAGTTTCCGGACCAGCCAAAGGGCTAGAGCATCCTGCACCCGGTATTTGTACCGGATGCAGTGAGATCTGGTGGTTTAGGCGACCTTAACTATCTGTTTGCCCATATTGCCGCCCTTGAGCATCGACATAAATGCGGCTGGTGCGCGTTCCAGACCTTCGGCGATGTCCTCGAGATAGGCGATGTCACCCGACGCGATCTTGGGGCCAATTTCGGCCAGGAAAGTCGGGTATTCGTCATAGTGGTTCGAAATAATGAACCCATTCACTGACAGGAATTTAACCAGAATGTTGCGCCACAACATTGGGGCTGTGAGCGATTGTGTAGCAGCATTGGCTCCCAAAGCGCCTGCATCATACCAGCTGATCATGCCGCAAATCGGGATGCGCCCAAACGTGTTCATCAACGGGATCACGGCTTCAAGAACTTTACCACCGACATTTTCGAAATAGATGTCGATGCCTTTGGGACAGGCGTCGCCCAATGCTGCGCGCAGTTCGGTCGCGTTGTCATAGGCGCGATGATCCAGACAGGCATCAAAACCGAATTTGTCCACGGCCAGCGCACATTTTTCGGCGCCACCTGCGATGCCAACCGTCCGCAGTCCGGCCAACCGTGCAACCTGTCCAACCATCGACCCAACCGGACCCGTTGCCGCGGCAACAACCAGAGTTTCGCCGGCTTTGGGTTTCCCATAGGTGTTCAATCCGTGCCAACCTGTGAAACCGGGCATTCCCAAAACGCCCAAAGCTGTTGTGATTGGGCCATGCGACGGGTTCAATTTCTGCATCATCTTTGCCGGCTGGCAGCCATGTGTTACCCAACCGAACATGCCAAAAGCGAAATCGCCGGGCTCGAAAAGCGGGCTGTTGGATGCGATGACTTCGCCGACGGCGCCACCCTCCATTGCGCCACCAACGGGGACTGGGGCCGAGTAAGACTTGGCATCATCCATGCGCCCGCGCATATAGGGATCCAACGACATATAGTGAACTTTCACAAGTACTTCGCCGTCGCCCGGGGTTGGGATCGGGGCGGATTCATAGCGGAAATTTTCAGCTGAAACAGCGCCCTCGGGGCGGCTGGCCAGTACTATGCGGTGCATTTGGTCGGACATGTTTGTCTCCTTAAGAATAAATGACGTGACGGTGCCGGGGATGGTTGCCTTTGGCAAGAGCCTTGAGAGGCGCGGACGTGACGGAAATATTTTTCAAAATGAATGAACCATTTTGCGGCTCAATGGCACTAGTATTCGGATGACAGGATGAAAGCGTTCGATGCAAAACTGACGTAGCCAGAAAACCAATGCCCTAAGCGCTAATATGGTCGCTGCTGCGCGCTGCACTTGCGCAATTGCCGCCCGGTCACAGAGCCTGTGTGGCGCTATTTTGTCTTGAGGATATGCGGGTGGCCGAAGTCGCCATCGCATTGGATGTGCCAGTGGGCACGGCGAAAACACGACTAATGCATGCGCGCGAAAAACTGCGTGCGGCTCTAAAAGGAGAGAACGATGGATAAGCTGGACAAACTGATTGAACAGTCTCTGAACGACGAAGACCGCCGGATCATGGTGGATACTGCCGAGCTTGGCTTTTTTGAACTGGGAATGAACCAGTTCCGAGGCAAGCTTGGTTGGGTAACCTGGCTCATGGTGATTGCGCAAACTATCATGTTTGTGATCGGCGTCTGGTGTGCGGTTCAGTTCTTTGGTTCGACAGACATGTTGCTGGCGTTGAAATGGGGGCTGTCATCGGTCGTTCTGATGCTGGTTGCGACGGCGCTAAAGATGAGTCTGATGCCGCAAATGCAGGCTGATCGCATCCTGCGAGAGTTGAAACGCGTCGAGTTGATGCTGACCAGCCGCCAATAGCCCTTGGCAAGGGTCGGGTCCGGGCGTATACGCGCGGCCTGACCCGACAGGAGCGTTTAAAATGGTAGGCAGTGCAAATCTTAACATCATGATCAAGGCTGCGCGTGCGGCTGGTCGTTCGTTGGTTAAAGATTTCCGTGAAGTGGAAAACCTTCAGGTGTCGATGAAAGGCGCCGGGGATTTTGTTTCAAAGGCAGATATCGCCGCCGAGGAAATCCTGAAAGAGGAATTGCTGACGGCACGCCCCACCTATGGCTGGCTGGCCGAAGAGGGGGGCGCCATTGAGGGCGTGGACCCAACGCGCCGCTGGATCGTTGATCCGCTGGACGGCACCACGAATTTTCTACACGGGCTGCCGCATTGGGCTGTGTCAATAGCCTTGGAACATAAGGGCCAGATCGTTGCTGGTGTTGTGTTTGATGCAGCCAAGGACGAAATGTTCTATGCCGAAAAAG
Organism: Paracoccaceae bacterium; assembly: GCA_003354145.1. Classification (GTDB taxonomy): domain Bacteria; phylum Pseudomonadota; class Alphaproteobacteria; order Rhodobacterales; family Rhodobacteraceae; genus NORP181. The sequence goes on along the minus strand of PIVL01000143.1, from coordinate 5,467 downwards.
GCGCAGGTGCCTGGATGAATGATACCAGATTGCGCGTATCGGGACGGCACCGGATGATCGAAAGCATTTTTTCTACTGGTCTGCCTTTTGCGGGCCGGGCAGATTTGCCCGAAACCCTGCGGGATCTGGCGCGGTTGCTTCCGGTCTGTGCGGGTGTACGGCGCTGGGGTGCTGCGGCACTTGATATGACTTATGTCGCGGCGGGCCGGTATGACGGGTTCTGGGAACGCAACTTGCAGGAATGGGATATCGCCGCAGGCGTGGTGATTGTGCGCGAGGCTGGCGGTTTTGTTGAGGCAGTTGAAAAGGGCGGCGATGTGGTGTTGGACGGTGACGTGATCTGTTCCAACGAGCGGATTTTTGACAATTTCGCCAAAATCATTCGCGGCTAGGTCCGTTGTCAGGGGCTGAAGCTTCTGGCGGGGATATTTATGGACATTGGAAAGACGTTTAGGGTGCCACGCATATTGGGCAGTTGCTATTTGCGTTGAATCTTGGGGATGCGGCTGGGGCTGTAAATGTGTTCAGGATGCGGCGGGTGACCGTGGGTTTTGCTCCAGTATTTTGTGCCACCAACTCTGAGCCAAAACGGAATCACCAAAACGAGGCCAATGACAAAGCCTCCTATATGCGCCCAAAAGGCGACACCTCCTGAGGTTGGATCCGAGTTGACGCCACCCAACAATTGCAAAGCAAACCACAGGCCAAGCATGACCCAGGCGGGAACCGGAAGAATCTTGAAGAAGATAATGAAAATAAAAAGGATATCGACCCGCGCCTTCGGGTAAAGCAGCAGATACCCCCCCATGACAGCAGCAATAGCACCGGATGCGCCCACAGTTGGAATAATAGATCCCGGGGCGGATACAACGTGTATCAGACCGGACCCGACGCCACCGATAAGGTAAAACGCAAGAAAAATAAGGTGGCCCATATCGTCTTCGAGATTGTCGCCGAAAATCCACAGAAACAACATGTTACCTGCCAGATGCAAAAATCCACCATGCAGGAACATGGAACTGATCAGCGTCACTAAATGGGTGCCGTCGGTGATCCGGAACGGCACAATAGCCCAATTGGCATAAAACAGCGCCAGCGCGTCGGGATCGGGTTCAATTGCTAACGTCACCAAATACAGCGCAACGTTAAGGGCGATCAGGGTATAGACAACATAAGGCGTCCGCCCCGAGGGATTGTGGTCACGAATAGGAAACATAGCGCCACGCTGGGCTGAAAGACGCCCTGGGTCAAGTTCACTTTATGTTGATCCGCTAAGCAAAGCGGCATTGCCTCCCGCTGCGGTGGTATCAACACAGACATGACGTTCCTGCATCACGCGCGAGATGTCGGGCAGGCCCGGGATCAGTGGCAGAATCGGACCATCTCGGGTTGCCAGTACCTGTTCGATCTGGCGGGCCGTGGCTGAATTTCCCCACCAGATCACCCCGTCGATGCCAGTCAGGGTCCTGAGGGTTTCGGGATCAATACTGCCATCGACGCGGATCGCAGAGCCGCCGAGGGCTTGTACTGCCTCTGCCTGGGCCTGCGTGGCGCGCGCTCCGGGACCGAGGCACAACAATGGCGCGCGCGGCAGCAGGGACAGGCGATTGGATTCGCCGGTTGGGCCAGGGAGGGTTGTGGTGTGAACCGTGACTGCCGCGCCATTGGCGGGCTGAAAGTTGCCAGCGGTGGTCCATTCCGTGTCTGCATTCTGGCGATCCGGCGCGCAAAAACGGCGCATGTAATGGGGACCGCCCGCCTTTGGGCCAGTGCCGGACAGGCCTTCGCCGCCAAAAGGTTGGCTGCCGACTATTGCTCCGATCTGGTTGCGGTTGACATAGATGTTGCCCGCGTGAATTGCCTCGGTGATGTGCTGGACCCGATCATCAATTCGGGTGTGTAGACCGAAAGTCAGCCCATACCCGGTGGCGTTGATATCCGCGATGATCTGATCCAGATCTGAGGCGTCAAAACGGACGACATGCAGGACCGGGCCGAAAACCTCTCGTTTCAATGCGCTGATACCGGGGATTTCAATCATGGTCGGAGCGATGAAAATGCCACCTGCCGGGGTGTTCAGCTCTTTCAGCACGCGCCCATCATGGCGGGCTGTGTCGATATGGTTGCGGATACCTTGTTGCGCCGAACTGTCAATGACCGGGCCGCAATCGGTGGATAAAAGCCACGGGTCACCAACGGACATAGCGTCCATGGCGCCGGACAGCATGGTTAGGATGTCATCGGCAATATCGCGTTGCACATAAAGGCAACGCAGCGCTGAACAGCGTTGGCCTGCTGATTGAAACGCACTCTCGACAATGGATTGCACAGCCTGTTCCGGGAGGGCTGTGCTGTCGACAATCATCGCGTTCAAGCCACCAGTTTCCGCAATCAACGGGGCACCGGGTTGCAGATTGTCGGCCATCGCCCGGCGGATTTTCAGTGCGGTGGCGGTCGAGCCGGTAAACGCGACCCCATTAACGCGCGCGTCCGAAGTAAGTGCGGCCCCAATTGCTCCGCCGCCGGGCAGCAATTGCAATGCGTCGCGGGGTACACCTGCCTTGTGCAACAGGCTGACTGCCAGATGCGCGACCAGCGGGGTTTGCTCGGCTGGCTTGGCCAGCACCGCATTGCCGGTCGCCAATGCGGCAGCGATTTGGCCGGTGAATATAGCCAGCGGAAAGTTCCATGGCGAGATGCATGTGAAGGTGCCGACAGGGGTGCCATCGGGGATATTGGCGGCGTAATAACGCAAGAAATCCACCGCTTCACGCAGTTCGGCAACGCCGTCAGCCAGGCTTTTGCCAGCTTCACGCGTCAGCAGCGCGAAGATTTGCCCATACTCGGCCTCATATAGATCAGCGGCTTTGTTCAGGATTGTGGCGCGGTCAGTCGGATTGGCGTTCCATTGTACCGCTTGTGAAAATGCAACCTCGATGTCAGTGGCGCTGGCAGGAGCGACTTTGCCGACGATATCTGCAGAGTTGGCCGGGTTTGTTACAGGTCCATTGGCATCTGGCTTAGTGCCTGCGGCCAGCAACGGCTTGGCGGTCCAATGGTGCGATTGCCATGGGGTTCGGGCGGTTTCAATGGTTGCCAAAGTCGGTGCATGCGTCAGATCAAAGCCTTGCGAATTGGGGCGTTGAGGGGCAAAAAGTTCGGACCCGGTGGGTAAATGTGGCACCTTGTCAACGATGGTTTCAAACGGATCCGCAACAGCGATTTCCGGTGGTACAGTTTCGTCGACAATCTGATTGACGAAGGAACTATTGGCCCCATTTTCCAGCAACCGACGCACCAGATAAGCCAGCAAATCACGATGCGCACCAACCGGTGCGTAGATGCGGCAGTGGGTTAGGTATTCTGATTTGACGTTGCCGTGCAGGGTCTCGCCCATTCCGTGCAAGCGCTGGAATTCAAATGGCTGCGCGTCGACCATATGCAAGATCGCCGCGACCGTATGGGCATTATGTGTGGCGAATTGCGGGTAGATGCGATCCGTCATCCCCAGCAATTTACGTGCGTTTGAAATGTAGGAAATATCGGTGGCGGCCTTGCGTGTGAAAACCGGGAAGCGTTCCATGCCTTCGACTTGGGCGCGTTTGATCTCGGTATCCCAATAGGCACCTTTGACCAGACGCACCATTATTTTGCGGTCGTGACGCTGTGCCATCTCATACATCGTGTCGATCACCGCCGCCGCGCGCAGGCTATAGGCTTGCACGACCACGCCAAACCCGTCCCATCCAGCAAGAGCTGGTTCGGACATTACGGCGTCGATGACATCCAGAGACAGGGCCAGACGATCCGCCTCTTCCGCGTCGACATTCAGGCCCATTCCCGCCGATTTCGCCAGCAAAGCAAGCGAACGCAATCGCGGCACCAAATCGCGCATTACGCTGGCCTGATGGGCGACCTCATATCGGGGATGCAGCGCGGATAATTTTACTGAAATACCTGGATTGGCGCGGATGTCGTCAGAGTTGCAGGCCTCGGCAATCGCCGAAATCGCACGGGAATAGCTTAGGTGATAACGCGCAGCGTCTGCGTCGGTGCGGGCGGCCTCGCCCAGCATGTCATAGCTATAAGTATAGCCCTTGGCCTCCATTCCGGCTGCGCGTTTCATCGCGGATGTAATCGACTCGCCCAACACAAATTGGCGGCCCATTTCCTTCATCGCGCGTTGGGTGGCGGTACGGATCACCGGTTCGCCCAGTCGTTTGATAGCGCTGCGGATGGCGTTGGCAGGGCCGGGAGCGTCGTCATCCAGCACTTTGCCTGTCAGCATCAGCGCCCAGGTCGAGGCATTGACCAGGGATGATGACGACCGACCCAGATGGCGACCCCAGTCAGACGGGGCGATCTTATCCTCGATCAGCGCATCAATGGTGTCGGCATCAGGCACCCGCAGCAAAGCCTCGGCCAGACACATCAATGCCACACCTTCATCCGTGGACAGCCCATATTCGGCAAGAAACACTTCCATCAACCCAGGTGATGTGCTGGCCCGGATGGCGCGGACAAGGTCGGCACCTTTGGTGCCAATTGCGCGTCGGTCCTCGTCTGACAGGTTGGTGGTTTTGATCAACCCGGCAAGGGCGGTGTCAGGATCGCCATAGGTTTCGGCATCGATATGGGCATGTAATAAGGGCATTGTGTTCTCCGGGCTCTCTGCACAATATAAGGGTGAATTTACGGGAGTTTCTCCTGAATGTGGTTGTTTTTCGGGTGAAGAGACCGAAAATGTAGGAGAAAGCATGCAAAACACCCGATCTGATCTGGACAGGTATGACCGCGCGATTCTCGATGTTCTGGCAATGAATGGCCGCATTAGCATTGCCGACCTGGCGGGCCAGATCGGCCTGTCCAAGTCGCCAACCCAAACCCGCCTCCGTCGGCTTGAGTCTGATCGGATCATCACAGGATACCGCGCACTGATCGACCCGGTCCGCATGGGGCTGGAGCACGTGGCCTTTGTCGAAGTGCGCTTGAGCGACACGCGCGAGACCGCTTTGTCTGCGTTCAACGCCGCTGTGGCGGAAATTGCCGAGATTGAACAAGTGCATATGATTGCCGGTAGATTTGACTATCTGATGAAGATCAGAACCCAGTCTATGACAGCTTACCGCGTTGTTCTAGCTGAGAAAATTTCGACCCTTCCGCATGTGGCGGGAACATCAACTTATGTGGCAATGCAGGCGGTAAAAGAAGACGGATTGCCGGTGCATTTGGACAGCGGGGCCTGATTGGGGCAGGATTTTGAGGCGCGCTTAACCGCTGCGGGCTGAAATCATTAGAAATAGTTGAACAAGGGCGTTGTCGTCCGAGAGACAGGGCGCTAATACAAGCCGGTTCGGTTGGCAAACCGCAACGTCTTTGTGCGGGCGTGATGGAATGGTAGACATACCAGACTTAAAATCTGTTGGGCCTTGTGCCCGTGTGGGTTCGACTCCCACCGCCCGCACCA
>PIVL01001008.1 GCA_003354145.1 Paracoccaceae bacterium | reverse complement strand
AGAGCGCTCCGTGTGCGTGCCGCGAAGCATCCAGACGATGGACCAACCGCGACATGCAACAGGTGGTGAGTTTGCGCGAAGCGCCCAGGTGATGGGCCAAACACGACAAATCAGCGCGCTCTGGGTGTGTGCTGAGTGTGCAGAGCGCTCCGTGTGCGTGCCGCGAAGCATCCAGACGATGGACCAACCGCGACATGCAACAGGTGGTGAGTTTGCGCGAAGCGCCCAGGTGATGGGCCAACCACGACAAATCAGCGCGCTCTGGGGGTGTGCTGAGGGTGCAGGAAGGACGCGAGTCTCTGCGACCGAGAAGGGCGGCGCAAGGCAGCCAGCAAGGACCTGGAGAGCGACAGAGAGAGGCGGCGCGAAGCAGCACGCGACGTCTCTGCGCCCGACAAAAAGCGGCGCACGGCAGCCAGCAAAGTCCTGGAAGGCGACAGAGCGGAGCGGCGCGAAGCAGCACGCGACGTCTCTGCGACCGAAGAAAGCGGCGCAAGGCAGCCGGCAAAGTCCTGGAAGGCGACAGAGAGGTGCGGCGCGAAGCAGCACGCAACGACTCTGCGACCGAGAAGGGCAGCGCAAGGCGGCCGGCAAAGTCCCGAAAGGCGACAGAGAGAAGCGGCGCGAAGCAGCACGCGACGTCTATGCGCC
>PIVL01001007.1 GCA_003354145.1 Paracoccaceae bacterium | reverse complement strand
AGGGTCGCGATCTCCAATAGCCGCTTAATCCGGGCCGATCCCGATCATGTCACCTTCCGCGTCAAGAATTACCGCCTCAAAGGCTCCGGTCGCCACACCACCATGACGTTGGCAATGGCTGAGTTCATCCGCCGGTTCCTCATCCACGTGCTCCCAAGAGGCCAGCACCGCATCCACCACTACGGCTTCTTCGGCAATGGCAATCGTGCCGCCAATATCGCCGCGATCAGGAAACTGCTCAGGGTCAAAGCGCCGGAAGCGGATCATGACAAGGGCACCGACGATCAACTCCGCACACTCGCAATACCGTGTCCATGCTGCGGCGGGCGACTGATCATCGTCGAAACGTTCTCACCACAACAGCAGCCCAGGGCGCCACCGTCCGCGTGGAGCGCCGCCGCATGACGACCGCGCGCACCTCTTGGGTATCACCACTCATTCCTGCCTTGGCCTCACGCCACACCGGCGCGCGGCCCAGCAAACCTGCGCAAATCTATGGCACGCAGGCGCAAAAGTTGCCGGAACCCTTGACAAGAAACGTATATCGTCGGCGAACCTGCAAATCCGGTGATGACACTGAGCCCACGAACCCTTCGAACGCTTCCTGCCCAGTCAGATCCAAAGCCGTCGCCACATTCAAATCCCCATAGAC
>PIVL01000142.1 GCA_003354145.1 Paracoccaceae bacterium | reverse complement strand
TTTGTTCTCTTCGCGGGCTACTTCCAACCCGCCTTCGGTGGTGCGTTCTTCGCGTTTTTCTGGCACGATACAGACCGCGTGGGGTTTATGACGTAGTGCGATTTTCTGCATTTCGTCCGTTGCCGCCATTTCAAAATTCAAAGGCACCGTCAGCACTTCCATCAGCCCGTCGATGTCAGCGTCACTAATATGTCGACGATCCTCGCGTAGATGCGCGGTGATACCATCCGCCCCTGCGGCCTCGGCGATCTGTGCCGCGCGCAATGGATCAGGATAGGCCCCACCACGGGCATTTCGAACCGTGGCCACGTGATCAATATTGATGCCCAGTCTCAGGCGCGATTCAGAGTGCATTACCAGTTTCCTTGCATTGGATTTTGGTGAACCCTAGCCCTCATTTCGACCGACGTCAGCCTTGGCAGCAGCTTTTTTCTTGATCGCCTCGAACTTGGCCTTGATCCGGCGTTTGCGGCGATGTTGATAGACGCGGATGATCGATACACTGAAGTAATAAATCACCGTTGCGGCAATCGTTCCGGTGACCAGACCGCCGATCAAATAGGGAAGAAATATCTCGTTGTAAAAAATATGTAGACCGTCCCAATCAGGTTTCTGCCCATTGTACAAAGTCATGAAATTGTACAGTAAATCCCCTGCCGCATCCGAGAATTTTCCAGCAAATGACCGATGGGATCCTTCTTTGAATTCAGTTCCCAGCAGGAAATGCCCAATTTTCAGCGACGACAGGCCGATTGGGACATAAGTTAGCGGGTTGCCAAAAAAAGTGCCCATCAAGGCCGCCAAAATATTGCCGTGCATGGCGCGGCCCACCAAATAGGCGACCACGAAATGCATAGTGTAAAATGGTGTGCAAGACGCAAAAACTCCGGCCCAGATGCCCCGCGCGATGCGTTCAGGCGAATCCGGCAAGCGACGGACGCGGTGTTTTATGTAGTGAAACGCACGTGCCCAGCCACCTCGCGGATACAGAAATTCCGCAAGCGTGCGCATCAAAGGGCGTCGGTCACGGCGTCTGAAAACCAAAAAGAGAGTCCTTTACATGGCGGTTCTGGGGTTTATCCAGTCGAAACCGGATGCTTGGCTTTTTCACGAAATCGATCAACGGCTGCCACATCGCTATCCGCCTCAAGTGTCAGCATCAAGGAATGAAGTTGTTCAATATCGCGCAATTCCACGTTAACCTGCAAACGGTAGTAATCTGGTTTACGGTCAACAAATTCCAGATCGCTGATATTTGCCTTCTTTTCGCCTATCAATGTACAAATTCGCCCGAGTACCCCCGCATCATTGCCAATCGTCAACTCAAGTGACACGCCATATACGGCTGGATGGGTGCCGCTGTGCCAGTTCAAATCAATCCAACGCTCGGGTTGGTCCTCGTACGCGCCAAGCCCGTCACAATCGATAGCGTGAACAACCACGCCTTTGCCCCGAAAGGTGATTCCGATAATGCGCTCTCCTGGCAGAGGCTGACAGCAGGGAGCACGTTCAAAGGATTGCCCCGGTGAAAGACCAATAACGGCGCGACGCGGCGGGACCTTATCACCTTCTTCGCTGGCCAAATCGGGGTAAACTGCCTGAACTACGTCATGGGCTGTCAGTTCGGCACTGCCAAGGCGCGCCAACAGTTCATCCTGGGTTTTCAAGCGCAAATGTCTGGCAGCGGTTGCAAGCGCCTTGTCTGTCGATTTACGTCCCACATGCTCAAACCCCGAACGCGCCAGTTCGCGCCCCAGTTTGATAAATCGTTCGCGATCCACTTCGCGTAAAGCTCGGCGAATGGCGGTGCGTGCTTTGCCGGTGGTAGCGATATCAAGCCAACTGACTTGTGGCGTTTGCCCTTCGGCGATGATGATTTCCACCGATTGACCGTTCTTAAGCCGTGTCCACAGCGGCACCCGCAACCCATCGACCTTGGCGCCAACACAGGCGCTGCCAATCCGCGTGTGGATGGCATAGGCGTAATCAATTGGTGTGGCACCACGCGGCAGTTTCACCACATCACCCTTAGGCGAAAAGCAGAAGACCTGGTCCGAATACATTTCAAGTTTGACGGCTTCAAGAAAGTCTTCGTGGTCTTCTTCAGCGTCAAACTGCTCTGTCAGTCCCGCCACCCATTTCACCGGATCTACGGCAAACGGGTTATTGCTGCGCACACCATCACGATAGGACCAATGCGCCGCCACGCCAGTTTCGGCGACATCATGCATCTGGCGGGTGCGAATCTGTACCTCGACCCGTTTACCGTCACGACCTGAAACCGTCGTGTGAATCGAACGATAGCCGTTGGTTTTGGGTTGGCTGATGTAATCTTTGAACCGTTCCGGCACAGCACGCCAACGTTGATGAATGGTTCCCAACGCGCGGTAACAATCTTCTTCGTTGTCGGTGATGATGCGGAAACCGTAAATGTCGGAGAGGCGGGAAAAGCCTTGTTCCTTTTCTTCCATCTTGCGCCAGATCGAATATGGTTTTTTGGCCCGTCCTAATACTTCAGCAGTAATCCCGGCTTTGGCCAGCTCATGTTTCATGTCACCAGTGATGCGTTCGATCACGTCACCGGATTCTTTTTGCAGCGTGATAAAGCGGCGAATGATTGATTGACGAGCTTCAGGGTTCAGCACCCGAAAACTCAAATCCTCAAGCTCTTCGCGCATCCACTGCATACCCATGCGACCTGCAAGCGGCGCATAGATGTCCATGGTTTCACGTGCCTTTTGCACCTGCTTTTCTGCAGCCATCGACCGGATCGTACGCATGTTGTGCAGGCGGTCGGCAAGTTTCACCAGTATCACTCGCAGATCGCGTGACATTGCCATAAACAATTTGCGGAAATTCTCGGCCTGTTTGGTCTCGTGGCTGGAAAGTTGCAGATTGGTCAGCTTGGTGACCCCATCCACCAGCATCGCCACTTCGTCACCAAACTTTTCGGCGACGACCCCATAGGATGCATCCGTGTCTTCGATAGTGTCGTGCAATAAGGCTGTGATGATCGTTGCATCATCCAGCTGCTGCTCTGTCAGGATTGCTGCAACTGCCACTGGATGGCTGAAATAAGGCTCGCCTGACCGGCGAAATTGACCGTCATGCATTTCGCGGCCAAAATCATAGGCGGCGGCAATACGATCAGCGTTCGTTTTTGGATTATAGTCGCGGACCAGCGCTATCAGATTATCAGCAGAAATCATCCGGTCCGCACCTCAGGGCGGCGGCAGGTTAGCCCTGCCCCTGGGCCTCCATCAGTGCCCGCAACAGTTTTTCTTCGGACATATCGTCCTCGACCGGCTTGTCAGTCTCGGCACCCATCAAGAGGGCCATCTGGTCCTCTTCGGGCTCGTCAACTTCGATCTGAGTCTGGTTGCTTTCGATCAAGCGCTCGCGCAACTCATCAGCACTTTGGGTTTCTTCAGCGATCTCACGCAGGGAAACGACCGGATTTTTGTCATTGTCCCGTTCAACAGTAATCGGGGCACCAGCAGCAATCTCGCGTGCCCGATGGGCCGCAAGCATTACCAATTCAAAGCGGTTTGGCACTTTATCAACGCAGTCTTCAACCGTTACGCGGGCCATGTGGCTCTCCAAATATAGAAATGTCGTCCAGAAGAGCGGTATGTAGTGCCGAATCTACTGCTTGACAAGCTCTGAATCAGGTTTTGCGCAGCCTCACAAAGGCTGAACTGCATCAACATCCTCTGCGGCTAGGTCGTTACACATCTCTGTCACTGATTTGCGCAGAACCGGATGGACCCAATCAGGTGCAATATCCGATAACGGAACCAATACAAACGCCCGATCCTGCAGGCGCGGATGTGGCAGGATCAGCTGGTCAGGAGTTTCGTTTTTCTGTGCGTCTGGCAACATATCCATCCAATGGCGTTGCCTGATAGCATCTGGATTTACGACCTGGCCGACAGCCAGCAAATCCAGATCCAGTGTTCGCGTGCCCCAGCGTTGAGCGCGCAAACGCCCAAATTTCTGTTCAATCCTATGCAATTCAGTCAAGATTTTTGCTGGGTCTTGCGTCGAAGTGACTAAAATTACCGCGTTCACAAAATCCGGAGCAATTTTTGATGGAAAGAACGGGGTGCGGAAAAAGCGACTAACCGCAGCAAGTTTCATACCTCCTTCACACAATGAATGTATTGCGTGTCCAAGCGTTTGCACCGAATCGCCAGCGCTCGATGGCAAATTACTGCCCAATGCGATTAGCGCGCTTGACTGGTTACTAGTCATAGTTGACTCAAGTACAATATTTAATTCCCCTTGCGGCAGCCTCTGATAGGCTTATTTATGCTATATTGTTTCGCCCCTTACGTCACTCACAGAACTCCACCACTCACTCAACATGGCGAAGCATAGTTTTGGAAGGACATATTATGTTTTACAAAGACGAACGGCTAGCGCTGTTCATCGACGGCTCGAATTTATATGCTGCAGCTAAATCGCTTGGGTTTGACATAGACTACAAGCTGCTGCGTCAGGAATTCATGCGTCGAGGCAAGATGCTGCGGGCGTTTTACTACACCGCACTTCTTGAGAACGATGAGTACTCACCCATCCGGCCCTTGGTTGACTGGCTGAACTATAATGGGTTCAACATGGTGACCAAACCGGCCAAAGAATACACCGACAGCATGGGGCGTCGGAAGGTCAAGGGTAACATGGATATCGAACTGGCCGTGGATGCAATGGAATTGGCATCACGGGTAGATCATATTGTGTTGTTTTCCGGAGATGGGGATTTCCGGCCGTTGGTCGCCAGCCTGCAGCGTCAGGGGGTCCGCGTTTCGGTTGTGTCAACAATTCGCAGCCAACCCCCGATGATCTCAGATGATCTACGCCGTCAGGCCGATAACTTTATTGAACTGGAAGAGCTTAAGGACGTCATTGGTCGCCCTCCGCGCGAAACGCCGGCTGAGCCGAGTCCGGTCAGCTACGCCGTCGGCGAATAACGAATTACGGGCACTGGAGACAGTGCCCGCATCCAGCTTGTCAGTCTTCGACATACAAACCTGCCCCCTGTTCCACCACCAAGGCACCAGGCTACCTATTGGTTTGTTCATTTTATGCCCTGGAAATTCTGCCCTGGAAAACTTTTGCTCCTGATGTCCGGGTTTCCCCTGCTGGAAGGTCCAGTCACAATTGCGTAATCACCGAAGTCCTCTGGACCATTCCCGCATGGTGACGTACCTCTGACCGCGAAAGGAGTCCGCCAATGCCCAACCCGCCTCTGATCGTCTATCTCGCCGCCCCGCGCGGATTTTGTGCGGGCGTAGACCGGGCGATCAAGATTGTCGAAATGGCACTCGAGAAATGGGGGGCACCGGTTTATGTGCGCCACGAAATCGTGCACAACAAATTTGTCGTGGACGGGCTGCGCGCAAAGGGGGCCGTGTTTGTTGAAGAACTTGACGATTGCCCCGATGACCGGCCAGTGATTTTCTCCGCCCATGGTGTGCCCAAGGCAGTTCCCGCCGAAGCTGCAAAACGCGAAATGGTTTATGTTGATGCGACTTGCCCACTGGTGAGCAAAGTCCATATCGAAGCATCGCGTCACGCCGACAACGGCTTGCAAATGGTCATGATCGGCCACGAAGGCCATCCTGAAACAATTGGCACGATGGGGCAATTGCCGGATGGCGATGTGTTGCTGGTCGAAACCGCCGATGATGTAGAAAATCTTGTCGTACGCGACGCCAACCAACTCGCCTATGTCACTCAAACCACTTTAAGCGTGGACGACACCAAGGACATTGTCGTTGCCCTGCAGGCCCGGTTTCCCTCCATTGTTGGCCCGCATAAGGAAGATATCTGTTACGCCACGACCAACCGGCAACAGGCGGTCAAGGCAATGGCGACCAAAGCCGATGCCATGCTGGTGGTTGGTGCTCCAAATTCATCAAACTCACGGCGACTGGTCGAGGTTGGCGCACGCGCCGGCTGCAGCTATGCGCATTTGGTCCAGCGTGCCGTCGACATCGACTGGCGCGTGTTAGAGGGCATTTCCAGCATCGGCATTACCGCCGGGGCCTCAGCACCCGAAGTGTTGATTAACGAAGTTGTTGATGCCTTTCGCGAACGCTATGAGGTGACGGTTGAATTGGTGGAGACCGCCACCGAAAACATCGAGTTCAAAGTGCCGCGCGTGTTGCGGCAGACCGTCTGAGGAGGAAACATGCTGTCCCTGCATTTCTTGATAACGGCATTGGTGGTGGTGATCGCGCCGGGAACCGGGGTGATTTATACGCTGGCCATCGGACTTGGTCAGGGTCGTAGCGCCGCCATTGCTGCCGCCTTTGGCTGTACCTTTGGAATTGTGCCGCATCTGTTGGCTGCAACAGTCGGACTTGCTGCGCTTTTGCATACCAGTGCACTGCTGTTTCAGGTCGTTAAATTCGCGGGCGTTGCCTATCTGCTTTATCTGGCATGGCAGGCGATAAAATCTGACGGGGCTTTGTCAGTATCCGCGAATCGTAGTTCTGACAGTTTCTGGCGCATTGCCCGCCGTGGCGCGCTGATCAATATTCTGAACCCAAAACTGTCAATCTTCTTTCTGGCATTGTTACCACCATTCCTGACTGGAAACCCTGCCACAGCCACCGCCGAGATGTTTGGCCTTGGAGCCGTGTTCATGCTGATGACCTTTGCAGTCTTTGTTCTTTACGGTGTATTCGCCGCAGCCGCCCGAGATCGATTGTTGTCCAGTGAACGCGTCATGAAATGGCTTAACCGCAGCTTTGCCGCAATCTTTGCTGCCCTCGGTGCAAGACTGGCAATGGAGCGGGCATGAGCGACGAACAAACCATCCAGGTCTACGATGACCGCACTGCTGAATATGCGCGCAAGAACGAAGAGCATGCCATCAGTGATCCCCGCCTAAAGTCCTTTATCGAAGCCTGCCCAACCGGTGGCCGGGTGCTTGATCTGGGGTGCGGGCCGGGGGTGACGGCAAATCTGATGGCTTGTGCCGGACTAATCACAGATGCCGTCGATGCGTCGGCTGAAATGGTTGCAATGGCGTCACAGTATCCAGACGTTAACGCCAGACAGGCGACATTCCATCAGATCAACGGCACCAGTATTTACGATGGAGTCTGGGCCAATTTCTGCCTACTGCACGCTCCCCGTGCTGATTTCCCTACCCATTTGGCTGCCATTCATACCGCACTAAAACCCAACGGAGTATTCTACATCGCTTTGAAACTTGGCACTGATGAATCCCGCGACAGGCTTGGGCGATTTTATACATATTACACTGCCGAGGATCTATGCGCGCATCTGGAAACCGCCGGTTTCACGGTTGTTGATCAGGTATTTGGTCAGGGCACAGGGCTTGATGGATCTGTTTCGGACTACATTTCGGTGGCAACCCATGCCTGAACTCTTTGCTTATACTGACGGAGCTTGTTCCGGCAATCCCGGGCCGGGCGGCTGGGGTGTTCTGTTGCAGGCCATGGACGGGGAAACGATCGTCAAAGAACGTGAACTTTGCGGCGGCGAGGCGGTCACCACCAACAACCGTATGGAGCTGCTGGCTGCAATCAACGCACTTGAAGCGCTCGGGCGAGCGACTGACATCACCATCATCACAGACAGCGCCTATGTAAAAAACGGTATCACCACATGGCTACATGGCTGGAAACGCAAGGGCTGGAAAACGGCGGCGAAAAAGCCGGTGAAGAACGTGGACCTGTGGAAAAAGCTGGACGACGCTCAGGCTCGTCACAACGTTATATGGGAATGGGTCAAGGGACACGCAGGCCACCCGGAAAACGAAAAAGCGGATGAACTGGCCCGTGCTGGCATGAAACCGTTCAAAGGCTGAGGATCATATCCGGGTCATTTACGGACATACTTTTGCCAAAGCCAGATCACCAACAACGCCCCAAGCACGGCGCCAACAAACCCGGCCATCCAGCCCATCACAGATATCAGCATACGCAGCACCAAACCGCCAATCAGAGCGCCGATAATGCCGATGAACATGGTTGTGGGAATATCTGCTTCGACCTTCATCAGCCGCGTGGCCAAAAACCCAGCGGCCGCACCCACGATAATCAACGCTATGATACCCATGATCGAACCCCCTATTTACGCCAGTGAAACGGCACAATGACCAATGCGCCTATTGAAGATACTATTGCATTGACCCCAGCCGACCCAAATCCAAATCCAAACATTATCCGGACGAAATAAAACAGAAACGCCCCACCGACGCAGATGATGATTGAGGCCAAAATACCATTGCGCGTGAACCCGGAGCGTTCCGCCAGATAACCAACCATCCCGGCAATCACTACTGTCCCGAACATGGTCAGGAACATATCACACTCCTAAAACTGTGTCCCCTTGGGCACCGGCCAACCCCGCAAGAACGTTTCGCCATCCTGCGCGCCTTTGCCCGCGCGTTGCAAGCGCAACAGTTTTACGGCACCCGTTCCACAGGCTACGGTCAATGTATCATCCAGTGTCTCGCCCGCAGTGCCCTGCCCAAGTGCAGATGCCGAAGACAACAGTTTGACCCGTTGCCCCATCATTTCGGTCCAGGCACCGGGAAACGGTGCCAATCCGCGGATCAAGCGATCTAACTCTGCGGCGGAGCGGCTCCAATCCACCCGCGCCTCGGACTTATCGATCTTGGCGGCATAGGTGACACCCTCGTCGGACTGCGGCACAGGTACAAGATTGCTTAGTTGCGCCAATGCCGACACGATCAACCCCGCGCCCATTTCGGACAGACGATCATGTAGTTGCCCAGTCGTTTCCTCTGGCTTGATGGCCGTGGCCTCGCGCAACAACACCGGGCCAGTGTCCAAACCGGCCTCCATCTGCATGATGCAAACACCAGTCTCAGCGTCCCCCGCCATGATAGCGCGATGAATTGGTGCTGCCCCCCGCCAACGAGGCAACAGGCTGGCGTGAATATTCAGGCACCCGTTTTTGGGCGCATCCAGTATCGCCTGCGGCAGGATCAACCCATATGCCACAACAACGGCCAAATCCGCGTTCAGGGCTGCGAATTCCTTTTGCGCATCAGATGATTTGAGCGAAACAGGATAGCGCACAAACAATCCCAACGCCTCGGCGCGTATTTGCACTGGTGAGGGGCGATCTTTCTTGCCTCGCCCGGCTGGTCGGGGCGGCTGGCAGTAGACCGCAGCGATGTCATGCCCGGCAGCAACCAGCGCCTCTAACACCGGAACGGAAAAGTCGGGCGTTCCCATAAAGATCAATCGCATCAGACACCCTGCATTTTTCGAACCCGGCGCAGAAACATATCCCGCTTAACCTTACTCAGATTATAAGATCTTATATGCACACTACTCTCGTACATGTATGAATGAACCCCATGTTCTTGTTCAGTTAAACTCACATCAACTGATTGATACTTCAGTGTTTGGTACGTAAGGTCTTTGTACACAAGGTGTCTTAACCCTCCATATCTGGATGGGGGGATTATAGTTGTAACCTTAAGATTGACTATCCGCGACCTCCTAGACGAGAAAGAAACGTACGCTCTCATTCTTGTCAACGCACCTATGCATCTACTGAATTAAAATTCCACCAAAATATCCCAAAGCTTGTGACAGCACCAAGTTCCGACTTAGTGGCTCCGGCACTGATTAATCCAACCGGTAGTTTCAGTCATCGAGGTTGCGCCAATGACAACTTGGCCTGTGTGGTGTGTGATACAGCTCCTCCACCGTCGGTCCGGCGCCACGTGGCTCGGCCAGTGCTTATTGTGGGGTATTTGCTGAGAAAAGAAGAAGCAAGGTCCAGCTCAACTGTTGTGGCCCGAAACTCTTCAGCTTCAACTGGCGAGAGACAGGCGTTTCAGGATACGCCAGATATCAGGCAAGCCGCCGATCCCATCCCCGGCCATCTCTACCCCCGCCTGACTGAAATCTCAGGCCGATGCCCTCCCGAAGATGTGGGCGGCTTCCCCGGATATGAAGAGTTCCTAAGTGACGATAAGCGCACGCCCATCACCGCATACTTCGACCAAGCGGAGATACGAAAAGCAGCATGACCATAATCCCGATGCAATTTAGCTAAGCCGTGAAACTCTCATAAAAAGCAGGGCCGCTTCAGATAGTGCAAATTTCCCCATCAATCGACGGTCCGATCCAGTTTTGCCGCTTCTACCTCTACCTCGGTTATCAACTGGCTCAGAGTTAGCCCAAGACCATCGCTCAGACCTTTCAGAGTGTTGAGGCTTGGTTGGTGTTTACAACTTTCAAGCAAGGAGATGTAACGCATGCTCCGTCCTGCCCGATGTGCGAGCTCTTCTTGAGACAATCCGGCTACCAGCCTGTGACGGCGAAGGACATTGGCTAGCGCGTTGAGTAGTGGGTCGGTATTCTTTGGTGTCATTTTCTGAAGAAACAGACAATTCAAGCCTTGCGGCTATGAAGTAAACTATGAATAGTGAAGTGGAATTCAAAAACGCTGCAATGCGCTGATCTTCGTGATCGATCAGATGTTGGTTTGCGGTGCCAGATACCAGCGGAAGATTTGCAAATGACGGATGACCGTTTTTCAAACTACCAAGTTTCCGAACTCGTTCGGGAGATTACCTTACAGGTGCTCACGGAGGGTCGCTTCGCGCGTGAAGATATTGAGAATTCAAGCCTAAATCCAGATAAGGAAGGCGACCCCAAACGACCTGGTGGCAGGCCACCGTCGAACTATACTTGCCAGCTGCACTTAAGGATTCTGCCCGACGACAAAGAGTGGTTCAGGTCGATGGCGAACAAGTATGGCTTTCAGAATGGAAAGTTGTTCAATGTGTTGCGCCAAAAATTCGAACAAGTAGAAGGTGAGGCCCGCAATGATTTCGAGCCAGAACCCTAGTGATGATTACTTGGTCCAACGTGAGCGATCTGGTCTCATTTTTGGTGAACGAGCGCCATATCGGCCGGTAATCGAGGGTCTCTAGGGATGACTGGTATCGTCGACTGGGAAAACATCCATGATAGCGTGAAAAAGCGCCTCGGATTTCGGACTGCGTCGGGATGTGTGTTCATGCTGCGGATCTGTTGGAGATCGACCACAAGACGGCGGCCGGGCGATGTTATCAATCTGCAGAGGATGTGAGAGCAAATGAGACATATCAGCAATCAGGACCTC
>PIVL01001006.1 GCA_003354145.1 Paracoccaceae bacterium | reverse complement strand
GCGACATTCTGCAAAAGTGATGCCTCTAAGGCCTAAAATGTAGGAATCAACTGAGACATTCCACAAAAATGCAGCCTCGGAGACCAAAAATGCAGGAATTAGATGAGACATTCAGCAAAAATGCTGCCTCGGAGACCAAAAATGCTAGAATTAGCTGAGACATTCTGCAAAAGTGATGCCTTGGGGACCGAAAACGCATGAATTAGCTCCGACATTCAGCAAAAATGCTGCCTCGGAGACCAAAAATGCAATACTTAGCTGCGACATTCGGTACTCCCCGGGGGGTCCGGGTGGGCCGGAAGCTCCCCCGGGAATTTTGCTCTCCGGGGCCCCCGGGTGGCCCATCGGGTGCCCCCCGGGGGTCCGGGAGGCCCCCCGGGAATCTTGCTCCTCGGGGTTCCCGTGGGTCCCATCGGGGACCCCGGGGGTCTCCATCGGCCCCACGACGATCGAGCGGCCACCGCGAGGCAGGCGCGAGACCGCGCCCGAGGGCAAGCCCGTGTGGGGCTGCGGTCGGCCCCGCGGGAATATTGTTCCCCGGTGTTCCCGTGGGTCCCATCGGGGACCCCCGGAGTACCCATCGGCCCCCGGGTGGTCCGGGGGCCGGGAGCCCCCCCGGCCCCGGCTTGGCCCCCCGGGGGGTCCGGGGTGGC
>PIVL01001005.1 GCA_003354145.1 Paracoccaceae bacterium | reverse complement strand
GGCACCGGCATTGACGATCAACACGTGGGTAAGGGCGCGATCCCGCTGGCGACCGCTCTGCGACTGCCATACATCCCGGTGAGCCGGGTTGAAAATTTCTGCGCAAGCGGCACCGAGGCGTTGCGTGGTGCCGCCTATGCCGTGGCCTCGGGCGCTTGCGATATCGCCCTGGCACTGGGTGTCGAAAAACTGAAAGATACCGGTTATGGCGGATTACCCCAACGCGGGCGTGGCTCGGTCAATGATCTCTTTTGGCCCAGTCTCAGCGGCCCTGGTGCCTTTGCCCAGTTGGCTGGCGCCTACTCGGCTAAACACGGAGTGGGTGCGAATGATCTGAAACGTGCCATGGCGCATATCTCGGTTAAAAGCCACACAAATGGAGCCCGCAACCCGAAGGCGCATTTACGGAAAATTATTGACGTAGATACGGTGCTGAACGCGCCGATGGTGGCCGACCCGTTGGGACTGTACGATTGCTGCGGAGTCAGCGACGGGGCCGCCTGCGCCATTGTCACCACACCGGAAATTGCTCGCGCAATGGGCAAGACGGATCTTGTTACCGTCAAAGCCTTGCAACTGGCGGTTTCCAGTGGCGCCGAGGCGCAGCATAATTCGTGGGACGGCAGCCATCTGGTGACCACTCGCAAAGCGGC
>PIVL01001004.1 GCA_003354145.1 Paracoccaceae bacterium | reverse complement strand
TTATTTGAATCCAGGTATTGTAAGTGCTGAGAGTAGCCTTTGTGCTACGATCCACTGAGATTCATCCTGAGTTTTGTGGTTTGTCATCCCCCTCTCTTTCCTCATTTATTCACACACACACACCCTTTTCTCTCCAATCCATTCTCTCCCCTTTCTCTTGTAAGCATTCTTCAGCTGGGGACCCTGTACTATGTCTCTTCGTCCTCGCTCTCTGTCTCTCTCTCTCTCTCTCTCTCTCTCTCTCTTCTCTTTATCCTTCTCTTTTCTTTGTCTATGTCTCTCTCTCTCTCTCTTTCTTTTTCTTCCCCTCCTTTCTCTTGTACGCTTCCTCCAGCTGGGGACCTTGTACTATGTCTCTCACTCTCTCTCTCTCTCTCTCTTTCTTTTTCTTTCCCTCTTTCTACCGTTCCTTTCTCTTGTAAGCATCCTCCAGCTGGGGACCTTGTACTATCTCTCTCTCTCTCTCTCTCTCTCTCTCTCTCTCTTTCTTTCTTAGTATATATATATATATACATATGTATATATATCTAGGCCATCCTAAGCTGGCACTTCTCAGCATACCATTACCTCATAAACCCTAGCCCTGCCCAGAGGCTACTCGCAGGGAGGGCAGCCTCATATACCCCACCCGCAGGTTACTCATGGGGGAAAGG
>PIVL01001003.1 GCA_003354145.1 Paracoccaceae bacterium | reverse complement strand
GGCGCATAGACGTCGCGTGCTGCTTCGCGCCGCTTCTCTCTGTCGCCTTTCGGGACTTTGCCGGCCGCCTTGCGCTGCCCTTCTCGGTCGCAGAGTCGTTGCGTGCTGCTTCGCGCCGCTCCTCTCTGTCGCCTTCCAGGACTTTGCTGGCTGCCGTGCGCCGCTTTTTTCGGGCGCAGAGACGTCGCGTGCTGCTTCGCGCCGCTTCTCTCTGTCGCCTTCCAGGTCCTTGCTGGCTGCCTTGCGCCGCCCTTCTCGGTCGCAGAGACGTCGCGTGCTGCTTCGCGCCGCTTCTCTCTGTCGCCTTCCAGGTCCTTGCTGGCTGCCTTGCGCCGCCCTTCTCGGTCGCAGAGACTCGCGTCCTTCCTGCACACTCAGCACACACCCAGAGCGCGCTGATTTGTCGTGTTTGGCCCATCACCTGGGCGCTTCGCGCAAACTCACCACCTGTTGCATGTCGCGTTTGGTCCATCGTCTGGATGCTTCGCAGCACGCACACGGAGCGCTCTGCACACTCAGCACACACCCAGAGCGCGCTGATTTGTCGTGTTTGGCCCATCACCTGGGCGCTTCGCGCAAACTCTCCACCTGTTGCGTGTCGCGTTTGGTCCATCGTCTGGATGCTTCGCCGCACGCACACGGAGCGCTCGCGC
>PIVL01000141.1 GCA_003354145.1 Paracoccaceae bacterium | reverse complement strand
GTGGGTTACCCTATTGCCAACGGCAAAAAGCGTACTGGAAAACGGGTGCTGGCCGTTGGAACGGATTGTTCCGTAGGCAAGATGTACACAGCTCTTGCGCTTGATACGGAAATGCGCGATCGGGGCATCAAAAGCACGTTCCGCGCCACCGGTCAGACCGGTATTCTGATTACGGGTCATGGTGTGCCGCTGGACGCTGTGATCGCTGATTTCATGGCTGGATCGATTGAATATCTGACACCGGACAATGACGCAGATCACTGGGATATCATCGAAGGTCAGGGCAGCCTGTTCCACGTATCTTTTTCTGGTGTGACAATGGCACTTATCCATGGCGGTCAGCCCGATGCACTGATCCTAAGCCATGAACCGACGCGCGAAACCATGCGTGGTTTGCCTGACTATACGCTGCCATCCCTCGAGGCCCTGCGCGATACGGCGTTGCCCTTGGCACGGGTTGCGAACCCTGATTGTCAAGTTGTCGGAATATCGGTGAATACACAACATATGTCCGAAGCCGAAGCCATGACCTATCTTGAGGACGTCGAGAAACAGATGGGCCTGCCAGCAGTTGATCCATTCCGACACGGCGCTGGTCGTCTTGTGGACGCGCTGGCGGCTTTGTGATGTAAGCCTCTGGCGAGGGTAATCTGAACTAAATGAAGAGGTGAGGTTCGTGCAAATATCGGTAAGCCGGGATGTATTCAAACTGGCCCAGGTGTTCACCATTTCGCGTGGGTCACGCACCGAAGCAAAGGTTTTGACGGCTCGGCTGGACGATGGCATGCATCAGGGCTGGGGTGAATGTGTACCTTATGCGCGCTACGGTGAAACGCTGGAATCAGTCGAGGCGCAAATCATGTCTGTGCCGAGCGATGTAACGCGGTCCGGTCTCTATGAATTGTTGCCTGCAGGTGCTGCACGTAATGCATTGGATTGCGCGCTGTGGGATATCGAGTCCAAACGGGCCGGAAAACGGGCTTGGGAATTGGCTGGATTGAAAGCACCGGGACCTGAAATCACCGCATTCACCCTATCGCTGGACGCACCCGAGAAAATGCAGGTGGAAGCGGCGAAAAACGCCCATCGCCCGTTGCTGAAAATCAAACTGGGCACGCCTGACGATATGGTGCGCCTTGAAGCCGTGCGTACCGGAGCGCCTGAGTCCACGATAATTGTGGATGCAAACGAAGGCTGGTCGGCCGAAGTCTATACCGATCTCGCGCCGCATCTGGTGCGTTTGGGCGTGACGTTGGTTGAACAACCCTTGCCTGCCGGCGAAGACGATGCCCTGCTTGGAATGGAGCGACCGGTGCCGGTTTGCGCCGATGAAAGCTGCCATGACAGGGCCAGCCTGCCGGGATTGCGTGGCAAATATGACGTTGTGAATATCAAGCTGGACAAAACCGGCGGGTTGACCGAGGCGCTTGAATTGCGCCGTGCTGCACTGTCCGAGGGCTATGAAGTTATGGTCGGCTGCATGGTTGGATCGTCTCTGGCGATGGCTCCGGCAACGCTGTTGGCGCAAGGTATGCCATTTGTTGACCTTGACGGACCGCTGCTCTTGGCCGAAGACCGCGACAACGCTTTGAATTTTGATGACCGGGGTGTGCATCCGCCAGATGCCGCCTTGTGGGGCTAGGAGAGATTACCCATGCGCACAGTTTACGTGAACGGAGAGTATTTGCCTGAAAACGAAGCCAAGGTTTCGATCTTTGATCGTGGGTTTCTGATGGCGGATGGGGTTTACGAAGTCACTTCCGTTCTGGACGGAAAACTGATCGATTTTGACGGCCACGCGGTGCGTCTGAACCGTTCGCTGGACGAATTGGATATGGTCGGCCCTGTGACCAAGGACGAATTATTGGCGATTCATCGCGAACTGGTCACGCGCAACAGTATTGTCGAAGGTATGATCTATCTTCAGATCACCCGAGGTGCGCCAGAAGATCGCGATTTTGCTTTCCCTGACCCCGAAACCACACCGTCAACCATTGTTCTGTTCACCCAGAACAAACCCGGCCTTGCGAACAATCCGGTTGCCCTGAAAGGCATCAAGGTTATCAGCATCGAAGACATCCGCTGGGGTCGCCGCGATATCAAAACTGTACAATTGCTTTACCCGTCCATGGGCAAGATGATGGCAAAAGCCGCCGGAGCCGATGATGCGTGGCTGGTAGAGGATGGCTTTGTCACTGAAGGCACGTCCAACAACGCCTATATCGTCAAAAACGGCAAAATCATCACCCGCGAGCGGTCTAACGACATCCTGCACGGCATCACCCGCGCCGCCGTCCTGCGCTTTGCACAAGAGGCGCAGATGGAAGTTGAAGAACGCAACTTTACGATCGAAGAAGCCAAGGCAGCGGATGAGGCATTTATCACCTCGGCAAGTACATTTGTAATGCCCGTAGTTGAGATCGACGGCGTTCAATTGGGCGACGGTTTACCAGGCAAGGTCGCACCTCGACTGCGCGAAATCTATCTTGAAGAAAGCCGCAAGGTCGCGGTTTAGGCGTAACCACAGTGGCTTTGGGGCCGTATTAAACAGCGAATTGCGACCTTATAAACGCCGCGAACAGAACGGAATCAGAATTCTTCTGCGCCTAAATGGGGCTAGGAGGAATGCCAATGAGACCATTTAAGGGTGTGCGGGTTCTGGATCTGACGCATGTGTTTGCTGGCCCGTTCAGCGCCTATCAACTGGGCGTTTTAGGGGCGGAAATCATCAAAATAGAAGCTGTAGACCAACCTGATATGACGCGTTCCGAAGGCGTCGATCCTGCACTGAACGCACGCGGCATGGGGTTGATGTTTCAGGCTCAGGCGGGCGGCAAAAAGGCATTGGCGCTGAATTTGAAAACCGCCAAAGGCCGGGTTTTGTTTGATCGATTGGTTGCAAAGGCAGATGTCGTAATCCAGAATTTCTCGACCCGTTGCGTGGCTGAATTAGGGTTGGACTATGAACGGCTTAAGGTGCTGAACCCAAGTTTAATTTATTGTGTGATCAGTGGTTATGGCCAAACAGGACCGAAACAATTCCACCCTGCCTATGACAACGTGATTCAGGCTTATTCCGGGTTGATGGCCGCCAATGGAGATTCTGGGCAGCCACCGTTACGGATTGGACCAGCGATGGTTGATTATGGCACAGGCGCGCAGGCGGCACTGGCGATTTCGGCGGCTCTTTATGGCCGGGCGCAAACTGGTCAGGGACGGTTTATAGACGTGTCGATGGCGGATGCGGCATTGATGCTGATGACGTCTTATACCGCAGCAACAATTGCCACGGGTGACAATCCGGTGCCACACGGTAATCAGGACCCCGACCTGGCCGGATATGGAAGTTTTGAAACCGCGGCGGGCACCCTGATGATCGGTGCATTTACCAACCGTCAAATGTCCAACCTCATGCGCGCTGTCGGGGATGATCTGGCGGCAGAGGAGATTGCAAATTGCCCCAGAGCGCAAATTGGTGAACGGCAGGCAGAGGATGTCGCGATGTTGACCCGAATTTTGCGAACCAAAACCGCCGATGAATGGGAGGTTATCCTGAACGACCACCACGTCCCTGCGGCAAAGGTGCGACGGCTGAATCAGGCCCTGGCCGAAGACCAGATTGCATCGCGTAATGTCACTCAGCACGCCGTAGAAGGGCAACATTCATCGGGTCTTCCTGTGGCGGCCTTCAGCTATGATCACGGGACACCACATCTGGATCATCCGCCACGTGCACACGGGCAGGACAGCCGCGATGTTTTAGCGGCAATCGGTGTGGAGAATGCGGAATTTGAGACGCTAAGACAACAAGGGGTGGTTGGCTAAAACACCCTTTACCTGCTCACGTCGTTTTCTTGGAAACATTTTCCTCAAACGCAACTTTGAATTCGGCTTGTTTCTCTGAACTGGCCTCGGTCTGATAGTTAGCTTTCCACTCGGCCATTGTCATGCCGTAATAGAGTTCGCGCGCCTCATCCTTACCCATTTCGATGCCTTTTTCAGCAGCTGCTTCCTGATACCAGCGACTTAGGCAGTTACGGCAAAAACCCGTAAGGTTCATCATGTCGATGTTCTGCACATCGGTGCGGTCCTGCATCAGATGCTGTTGCAGTCGACGAAAAGCGGCCGCCTGAATTTCGATTTCGGTTTGATGATCCATGAAAAACTCCGCGGTTGTGGTTTATAATAGATGTAGGCAACACGACGCGTTCTGTCACCCCATGGGCACCTATGCACCAGATGCCTCTAGTGCCCGTTGAAAGATAGGGGCGAGCCGTTCAGCCCATGCGACTTGCCCGTCATGATCTGCAATCAGATCATTGCGCAACTCGACCAAAGCGTTGGGGCGGTGTTGCGCAATCGCGTGTTTCTCGATGGTATCCCCGGTCAAATGGCCAGAATAGGGTTCGTTGTCCCCTATCGTCAGATCCCCTTCGGCATTCAGAATGTCGATTATCGGTCGGGCCAATCGGTCGTCGTCGGCATAAAGAATTGCCACCTCCCACGGGCGTGGGGGATGGCCGCGCAATTGTCGGGTAAAGCTGTGGATCGAAAGGATCGCCACATGCGGCAGCCCCGCCAAACGCTCAAGGGCGTCGTGGTAGGGACGATAACACACAGCCAAACGGCGATCTATTTCGGCTTTGTCCGCATGCCGATTCGCAGGAATGATCGAACCATCGTATAGTTTCATCAGCAACGTCGGATCATCCTCTCCGCGGTTTGGATCAATTACCAACCGAGAAAAATTAGACGCAATCACCGGCGCATCCAGCAAAACTCCCAGATGCTGTGCAACTCCGTAAGCACCAACATCATAGGCAATGTGACGCTCCATGTCTTCGCGCGACATCCCCAGATCACCATCTGCGATTTGCGGCGGCACTGTATTGGTGGCATGATCGCAAATTATCAGCCAACGCGACGGTCTGTTTTCACCGTGAATGAATAATGGAGTATATGTCATAGGCCTGCATTCTTGTTTCGGGCCTTTTAGGACAGTTGCCGCCGATAGGGAATTGCATCATAAGAGCGCAAGCAATGTTTGCGGTAACATGAACAGATTTAGGACAACATCAACATGAGACGACAACGCAATGTCAAGATCGTCGCCACCCTTGGACCAGCGTCAGACAGCTATGACATGATCCGTGCTTTGCACGAAACCGGGGTAGATGTTTTTCGCCTGAACATGAGCCATGGTACACAGGACGATATACGCGACAAACATCGCATTATCCGTCAGGTGGAAAAAGATCTTGATAGCCCAATTGCCATTCTGGCAGACTTGCAAGGACCTAAACTGCGCGTCGGAACCTTTGCCAGCAGTTCGGCTGAATTGGAGATCGGAGCAGCTTTCCGGCTGGATCTTAATTCAGCAGACGGTGATGAAACTCGCGTTTGCCTGCCCCATTCCGAAATTTTTGCGGCACTTGAGCCGGGGGCCAACCTATTGGTCAATGACGGTAAAATTCGCCTGAAAGTTGAAACTTGTGGAGCCGATTTTGCCAATTGCGTTGTGGTAGTCGGCGGCACGATTTCCGACCGCAAAGGCGTCAACGTCCCAGATGTATTGCTGCCCCTGACAGCATTGTCAGAAAAGGATCTCGCCGATCTGGAATTCGCCTGCCAGCTGGGTGTTGACTGGATCGCGCTGTCTTTCGTGCAAAAGCCCGAAGACGTGAACGAGGCAAAGGTTCTGATCAATGGACGGGCCGCAGTCATGTCCAAAATCGAAAAGCCCTCGGCGGTCGAACGATTTGATGACATTTTGGCCGTTTCGGACGGCATCATGGTGGCGCGCGGGGATTTGGGTGTTGAATTGCCGGTGTCTGCTGTGCCGCCCATCCAGAAACGAATGGTGCGCAGGTGCCGGTCAGCTGCAAAACCGGTGATCGTGGCAACCCAGATGCTGGAAAGCATGATTGAAAATCCCATGCCAACCCGCGCCGAAGTGTCCGACGTTGCCACCGCGATTTATGAAGGCACGGATGCGGTGATGCTGTCGGCGGAATCCGCTGCGGGCAACTATCCAATCGAAGCGGTTCAGACGATGAACGATGTAGCAATCGAGGTCGAATCCGATCCAACTTATGCCCAGATCATTGCCGGATCACGCAATGTCAAAGGCAGCAGTATAGCAGACGGCATTGTTGCTTCGGCCCGTGAGATTGCCGAAACCACCGAGATCAAGGCTATCTGTTGCTTTACGCAAAGCGGTACTACCGCCCTGTTGACCGCGCGGGAACGCCCAGGCGTGCCAATCATTGCGCTGACTTCACTGCGGGGAACGGCGCGACGTTTGGCGATGAGTTGGGGATGTAACTGCGTAATGACCAACGAGCTGGGTCGTTTTAAGATGGCTGTTGTTGATGCAGCACGGGCCGCACGCAATGGTGGATTTGCCACCGAAACCGACTTGATCGTCGTGACAGCGGGTGTGCCATTCAATGTACCGGGGACAACAAATATTCTTCGGGTTGCTCCCTGTGACGAACGTTTGATTTTCCGCACCGATCCGGGCTAGGCTGGCCGAATAGTGAGGGAAAGTTTATGGATCCGGACCTAGCATTTATTCTGGGCCTCATCATTGGCTGTTTTGCAATTCCATCGGTGTTGTCCGCGTACAGCGACTCACGCGCACCCCGCGTATCGGCTTTGGTCGTTCTGATAGCGGGTTCCCTGATTTTATATGGTGTGATGACAAAACCCGGTGGATATGAGATCAAAGACATTCCTGACACGTTTTTTGGGGTAATTAACCGCTTTATGCCGTGAATCCCCCTTGTCAGCGGGCAATAGCTTGAGTAGATGGCGCACTCTGACTGCGCGACCGGCCTAAGTGGCATGCCGAGTCGCGCGTGAACCGACCCAATAATAGGAGACGGAAATGCCCAAGATGAAGACGAAATCAAGCGCCAAAAAGCGCTTTAAGGTTACTGGAACCGGCAAGATTCTGGCGGGCCAGGCTGGCAAGCGTCACATGATGATCAAACGCTCCAAAAAATTCATTCGCAACGCGCGTGGCACAACTACTCTGTGTGCTGCCGATGCCAAAATCGTCAAGGGCTATATGCCCTACGATCGCTGATAGGAGGCTGATCATATGTCACGTGTAAAAGGTGGTGTGGTCACCCACGCCCGTCATCGCAAAATCGTCAAAGCTGCCAAAGGTTATTATGGCCGTCGTAAAAGCGTCTTTAAGGTCGCAACGCAGGCCGTAGACAAAGCCAACCAATACGCCACGCGCGACCGCAAAACGCGGAAACGGAATTTCCGGGCGTTGTGGATTCAGCGGATCAACGCTGCTGTTCGTTCGCATGATGAGGCGCTGACATACAGCCGCTTTATCAATGGTCTGAACATGGCCGGCATCGAAGTTGACCGTAAGGTTCTGGCCGATCTGGCCGTACATGAACCCGACGCGTTTGGTGCTATTGTCGCCAAGGCACAGGCCGCACTGGCCGCGTAACGCGCCAGGCGACTGTAAAAGAATTATGCGGCCGTCCCAGACTGGGGCGGTCGTTTTCGTTTAAGCGTCTGCTAGCGGTTTTTGCATCAGCGCACATACCGCGCCCAGCAGCAGAACACCTGCAGCCACAATGATGCTGTCACCAATGTCTCCGGTCATATCGCCGATGATACCCGCTGCGATGGGAGATATTGTCTGAGCAATAGCAAAGACGATGGTAAATTGTGTCAGTGCGGCACCCCAACTGGCAGGGGGCAGGTTTTGGCGGGTAAAGTTGGTAATAGCACCTGGAGACATGAACACTGACAAGCCAAAGACAATCGCTGAAAGGATCAACCCAACTGCGGTTGGCATTAGAACAGGCAGTACGGACCCGATGGCGATGCAGGTCAGTATCATTGCCAGCGGTATGCCTGACGCAAACCGTGCAAAAACCGAACGCCAGACAAAAGGCGACAGGCTGATGCCTGTGCCCAATAGCACCCAGACGCCCGACACCATGCCCGCGCTGAAATCATGCGCGCGCATCCAGGCCACCAGAAACGTCAGATAGACAATGTAGCCCATGCCAAACCCGGCATAGCCAGCCATGACTCCCAACATCCGAAGAGTTGGAACGCTGGCTTTAGGAGGTGCTTTGCTGGCCGGTGGCCGCAAGTGTTCGGCAGCCCAGACACTGGGTGGAGTAAAAACCAGACAGGTAATACCAACGGTGACCCAGGCATAAGGCCAGGACGATGGCCCCCAGCTTTCCAACATCAGCGGCAAGGCAGCGCCGCTTAGGACAATACCCATACCGCCGCCAAATCCAAAATATATCGCAATGGCGAGCGCATTGTTTCTGGCGTTCTCCTGAAACAACGCAGCAGCCAGCGCACCCCCAGCGATAAAGGAAATTGCCCCAAACACGCCAGCCAACGCACGCCAAACGGATTGCGCCCACAACTCGTCGGTCAGGCCAGTGAACAACAGGAAAAAGGCCGTGGTTATCACCCCAAGACTGAACAAACGCGATGGGGTGAACCGGGTTATCAACCACAATGTGACGATGGCCCCGACGATATAGCCCAGCGCATTGGCCGTGTTCAGCCACCCAGCCTGAGCATAGCTCCAGCCCAGATCCTGTTTCATCGCTGGCAGGATGACGCCATACGCGAACCGCGCGAATCCGTTGGTGACGCAAACGCCCAACGTCAGACCAAACAAGACTAGCCAGGGACGCGCAGGATTTGAAAGTGTCATGGGTGCCTCGGCTGGAATGCGCATGCACACAGTCCGTTTGTCTGTGTCCAACGTCAAGAGCCACCAACGTTAAAATCGTTGTCATCATAAGCACCTATCGCTAGTGCCCCGCTAGACAAAGACGCCAGACAGGACAACTCGCATGATAAGCCAGCAGATGAACGACAGCCTGACAAAGGTTGGTCCCGGCAGCGATGCAGGCGCGGTTTTGCGCCATTACTGGCAGCCAGCAGCATTAAGCGACGAGTTGATGACTGCCCGCCCCGTCGTGCCCCTGCGTCTGCTTGGCGAAGATCTGGTGTTGTTTCGCGATAGCGAAGGCGAACTTGGCCTGATTGCCCGCTACTGC
This sequence comes from Paracoccaceae bacterium, assembly GCA_003354145.1. Lineage (GTDB taxonomy): Bacteria > Pseudomonadota > Alphaproteobacteria > Rhodobacterales > Rhodobacteraceae > NORP181. The sequence continues at coordinate 2,117 of PIVL01000141.1, read as the reverse complement.
CCACATCGCGGCGCAGATTTGTGCTATGGGCGGCTTGAGGACAATGGCCTGCGTTGCCCGTTTCATGGCTGGCATTTTGACCGTACTGGCCAGTGCGTCGAACAACCGGGCGAGCCTGAAGGCAGCCGCATTGAAAACCGCGCGCCGGATACCCACGGTCAACCCCTATTTCGCTTTTGCATCGCAATTGATCTGCGGTTTACACGGTATCGTATCCGGGCTTGTCACACCGCCACCAACCAAATCGCCATACGACAACGACGCAACCGAATTGCCCGGTTCTTTGATGTTATCGATCGACGCTTTTGATCGTTCTGACCTTTATCGTCAGGCGTTGGGGGATGATTGTGTAAACTACCTCGTCAAACTCAAACAGCATGAGTGGGACAGGTATTTATCCTCGGTTTCGGAATGGGAACAGGCAGAGTATTTCAGCCTGTTCTAATCGATTTTCGCAGCTCATGCTGGCACGCTCTACAAAAGCAATGACTTTTGGCCCATCCAGTTTCAAGGCTGGATCACCGTTGATATGAAATCTGACTGGAATGTGTATCTCGTGACCAAAAGCGCCCTTTTTAAGGACGAACGTTAACCCTCAGGAAAATACTTAACCTGACTATTAGACTCAGGTTGACTTATCTGACTAAATCACTCAGTTATATTTCATCCAGCCACCCCTGCGAATCTTTAGGGCAGCCCGATGCGTATTACTGACCTGAGGATAAACCAATGACCCTGATTTCAGACATGCAACCCAGAGCACCACTGTGCCCAAACTGCGATCGCGTTGATCTGCTTTGTATGGCTGTTGCCACCGGCAGCCAAAGCGATTTGAACCTTGAATGGATGTTGGATCGCAACCCGCGTCCGTTGCTTCGTATGGAGGGCAAATGAATGAGAACTTCAGTCCAGGAACTACCGTCGATCGGGTTTGACCAAATCCCGGTCCATGACGCCAACAAACTGACGAATGGTGGTTATCTGGCCAACATCAAATTGCATGATCAACTTTACACGCTGCGGATCACGCGCGCAGGCAAATTGATATTGACCAAATGAACTGAAAGGACGACTTTAATGAAACCTGCGATCCTCGCTACTACCGTCTTAGGCCTGTCCTTGGCTTTAAGTTCGGGAATATCAGCCATGGCTCAGGACAAGGCAGCCGTTGTGGCCAACTATGCCGATATTGCCGCTGCCAATTATGGCGATGCACTGACCACCGCACGACGCCTACAATCCGCCATCACCGCTTTTGTTGCTGATCCATCTGCCGAAAAGATGCAGAATGCGCGCGCTGCATGGGTTGCCTCACGCGGTCCATATCAGCAGACCGAAGTGTTTCGTTTCGGCAATGCCATCGTTGATGATTGGGAAGGCAAAGTGAACGCCTGGCCGCTTGACGAGGGTCTGATTGACTATGTTGATGACGCTTATGGGGGGCCGTCGGACGAAAACGAACATGCGGTTCTGAATGTCGTCGCCAATCCCAGCTTTACACTTTCGGGCAAAACAATTGACGCCAGCAACATCACGCCCGAGCTGCTGGCCGAAACGCTGCACGAGGCGGATGGCATCGAATCCAACGTTGCCACGGGCTATCACGCCATCGAATTTCTGCTTTGGGGTCAAGATCTAAACGGTCACAACCACGGCGCGGGCAATAGGCCCTGGACCGACTATGCGAAAGGCGCTGATTGCACCAACGACAACTGTGATCGACGGGCAGCTTATCTGACTGCGGCCACCGATCTGCTGGTGAACGATCTGGAATGGATGACGGCACAATGGGGCACTGATGGCGCTGCACGCGCAGAAGTGACGGGCAATATCGACGCTGGTCTGGCTACTATTCTGACCGGCATGGGATCGCTGTCTTATGGTGAACAGGCAGGCGAGCGGATGCGTTTGGGACTGATGTTGAACGATCCCGAAGAAGAGCATGATTGCTTTTCGGACAACACGCATAACAGCCACTACTTTGACGGGTTGGGCATTCAGAACGTCTATCTTGGTGAGTATGTAAGTATCGACGGCACGATTGTGTCGGGTGCATCTCTGTCAGATCTGGTAGCCATCAAAGATCCGGCACTGGACGCAGAAATGAAAGCGAAACT
>PIVL01000140.1 GCA_003354145.1 Paracoccaceae bacterium | reverse complement strand
CGATGGATTGCCTGCATCAGCACATTGCTGGTGTGGGCTGTTTTTTTGGTTGGTTGGACGATTAACCAAGTGCATCAATGACAAAGGCCCCGGCGTTTCCACCGGGGCCTTGTTTCTTGGACACAAAGCGGCGGGTTTAGCCCTCTGCTTCTTCCTTGGTCATCTCTTCACCAGTTTCCTGGTTCACAACCTTCATCGACAGGCGAACTTTGCCGCGGTCGTCAAAGCCAAGCAATTTAACCTTAACTTCCTGACCTTCTTTCAGAACATCCGACGGATGGTTCAGGCGGCGGTTTTCGATCTGAGAAACATGTACCAGACCATCGCGTTTGCCAAAGAAGTTCACGAACGCACCAAAATCGACAATCTTGACGACTTTGCCGGTGTAGATCACGCCTTCTTCGGGTTCTGCCACGATCGAGTGGATCATGTCATAGGCTTTCTTGATCGAGTCGCCATTTGGCGATGCGATCTTGATGATCCCTTCGTCGTTGATATCAACTTTGGCGCCAGACACTTCGACAATCTCGCGGATCACTTTACCGCCCGATCCGATAACTTCACGGATCTTGTCGGTTGGGATCTGCATGGTTTCGATGCGTGGAGCGTGGACACTGAAATCGGCGGCTTCGGTCAGTGCGTTGGCCATTTCACCAAGGATGTGCATACGCCCATCTTTGGCCTGTGCCAGCGCTTTTTCCATGATTTCCGGCGTGATGCCTGCAACCTTGATGTCCATCTGCAGCGACGTGATACCGTTTTCGGTACCGGCCACTTTAAAGTCCATGTCGCCAAGGTGGTCTTCGTCACCCAGGATGTCGGACAGGATCGCGTATGATCCGTCGTCTTCCAGAATCAGACCCATCGCAACGCCAGCAACTGCTGATTTCAGCGGAACGCCCGCGTCCATCATCGACAAGGAACCACCGCAAACCGATGCCATCGAGGATGAACCGTTGGATTCAGTGATCTCGGACACAACGCGGATGGTGTAAGGGAAATCGGTTGCCGCAGGCAGAACCGCCTGCAACGCGCGCCATGCCAGTTTACCATGACCGATTTCACGACGTCCTGGTCCCATCACCCGGCCAACTTCGCCAACCGAATAGGGAGGGAAGTTATAGTGCAGCAGGAAGTTGGACTTGAAGTTGCCGTGCAGCGCGTCGATGAATTGTTCATCATCGCCAGTGCCCAAGGTGGTCACAGCCATCGCTTGTGTTTCACCGCGGGTGAACAGGGCCGAACCGTGCGTCCGTGGCAGCAAACCAGTTTCCGAAACGATTGACCGGATATCTGTGGTGCCGCGACCGTCGATCCGTTTGCCGGTTTTGACAACGTCACCACGCAGAATGCCAGCCTCAAGACCCTTCATCGCGGATCCAAGATTGCCGTCTTCCAGCTGCTCTTCGCTTAGCGCCGCTTTGATAACATCACGGGCTGCGGAGACAGCCGTGGTACGCTCTTGCTTGTCGGTAAGTGCGAAAGCTGCGCGCATTTCGGTTTCGCCAGCGGCTTTAACCGCTGCGGACAGGTCCGAGTAATCAGGCGCCTGGAAATCAAACGGCTCTTTTGCGGCGTCTTCGGCCAGATCAATGATCAGATCCAGAACCGGCTGCATCTGCTCGTGTGCAAATTTCACCGCGCCCAGCATTTCAGCTTCGGACAGTTCATAAGCTTCGGATTCAACCATCATTACGGCGTCTTTGGTGCCGGCAACTACAAGGTCAAGACGCTGTTCTGGGTTCAGACGCAGGTCCTGCATGTCGTCAACAGTTGGGTTCAGCACATAATCGCCATCTTCAAAACCAACGCGGCAACCAGCGATTGGGCCACGGAACGGTGCGCCCGACAAAGTCAGCGCTGCAGAGGCCGCGATCATCGCAACCATATCCGGGTCATTGACCAGATCGTGCGACAGAACCGTACAGATCACTAGAACTTCGTTTTTAAAGCCAGGCAAAAACAGCGGGCGGATCGGTCGGTCGATCAAACGGGCTGTCAGCGTTTCTTTTTCTGTCGGACGCGCTTCGCGCTTGAAAAATCCACCAGGGATTTTACCAGCGGCATAGTATTTCTCTTGATAGTGCACGGTCAAAGGAAAGAAATCCTGACCGGGTTTTTGTTTACGGGCAAACGTCACGTTCGCCATGACCGAGGTTTCCCCCAGCGTGACGATGACAGAGCCATCCGCCTGGCGGGCAACCTTGCCCGTTTCGAGTGTCAGCGTTTCTTCGCCCCACTCAATGGATTTTTTAACTACATTGAACATCTACGTTCCTCAAGTTGGCCAGTTGGCCATTGCATAGGGGGCGAATTCCCCCTGATTCCTACATCTTTTCATATCGGGTGTTGGAATCCGGACACCCGATTTCAGATTCTGCGGCCATACAGCAGAAACGCTGTAATGGAAAGGCATAGTACAGGGGCAAAGGGGATTTCATGCTTTCCAATAGGGTGACTTGGTCAACGGGCACTTGTCAGAGCAACGCTGGCCAAAAGCCCTGTCTCTGGACTGGCACCGGACATAACCGCCAAACTGCAATAGCCCCCCAAAACTGTGCCGGTTGGCTATATTAATTTGAGCTGAACTGCGGCATGGTTTGGCCATTGAAGCAGATTACAGAAAACTATTCGGAGAAGAGGCTTGAGACCAAAAAGAGAGGCAGCATTAGAATCGCCTATTTCGCACCTTTTGAGCAATTCAAAGCGTGAGAGTTTTGAGGCGTTCAAAAAGCATATGGAACAATCAATGTTGTTCCGGATTAAGAATCATAATCGGCAGTTTGCGATCAAACGCGCAATTGAGAACAACCAGCAAGACGATCTGTTCGTGGAATTTGGTGTCGCAGGAGGAGACGGTTGCAGACTTTTTGGTGAAGCGTTGGCGGCCCACGGGCTATGTATGACTGGCTTTGACGGTTTTGAAGGTCTGGAAGAAGATTGGACAGGGAGCCAGGCTGGCCGTCAGATTGGAGCGTTTGATCAAAAAGGATTGCTACCAGACGTCCCGGACAACGTGACTTTGGTAAAGGGGTGGGTTCAGGATACTTTACCAGGCTTCATTGCCGACGTCGGGGATGCTAATTTTCGGTTCATTCACATGGATATGGACACCTACACGCCAACCTTATTCGCGCTGAAGGCCGTAAAACGGAAATTGGTGGCCGGAACGGTCATCTTGTTCGATGAGCTTTATGGCTATCCCGGTTGGCGTCATCATGAATACAAAGCGCTGCAAGAGGTGCTCTCGGCGAGAAGTTACAATTATATATCGTTTTCAGCGGAATCAGTTGCGATTGAAATCCTTTAGAGCAACTGCTGCAACGCATTTGGCCATCATTCACCCACATGGTTGACTGATTTGAGTGAAATAGTTATTCACCCATATGGTTGAACGAATCACATCCGACGCCCTAAGCGACATTCTGAAAGCGGCGAGTGACCCCACGCGCCGTGCCATCCTGTCGTTCCTTGCCCAGCAGGGACCGATGCGGGTGACTGATATACATCGCCAGTTTGATATGAGCCTGAATTCCGTTTCCAAGCACATCAAAGTGCTGGAACGGGCGGGTCTTGTCATTCGGCGGACTGAATGGCGCGAACATATGATCGAGGTGCAGATGGCACCTTTGTCAGCGATTGATGATTGGTTTGCCGGCCTGCGCTCGATCTGGGAACTTCGGCTTGAGGCGCTTGATACGTTGATAACCCAAGGAGATATCGAAGATGACTGATCTTTCGCTAACTGTTGAGCGCACAATCAAGGCACCGCAACAGGATGTATTCAATGCCTGGCTGAACCCGGACATGTTGCGCAAATTCATGACTCCCGGGCCGGGAATGACCGTTCCGTCGGCGTCAAACGACCCCAAGACTGGTGGCAAATTTGACATAATAATGATGGCCGGCGACTCTGAAATCCCGCATTCCGGCACCTATAAAGAGATCAATCCCCATGATTTGATCGTTTTTACTTGGGTCAGCCCGTATTCTGTTGATGACAGTACAGTGACGCTAAGATTTGCCCCGGTTGAAGATGGCACGCATGTCACTCTGACGCATATCCGGTTTGCTGACGCCGAAACGCGCGACAACCACGAGGGTGGTTGGACGGGTATTCTTGCCGCGCTTGATACGGTGTTGGTGTAAAAAAGGGAGAATTGTAATGGATGTATTATTGATGAACTGGCCCGCTGTCGCGCTTGGCACTATTGCTGCGTTTGCTTTGGGGATGGTTTGGTTTAGCCCCAAAGTGTTTGGCAAGACCTGGATTGAAGGAAGCCACAATATCCAAGTTCCTGATACGCCCCCAAAGCTGGCAATGCTGCTTCAGTTTCTGGGCACATTTGCCTTAGCATTTGTGGTCGGGATGACCGAAACAAATGCAGCGATCGGAACGGCCATTGTCGCAATACTTGCGGTGGCATTGATTGTCGCGGGTATGGATCTGTTCAGCCAGAAAACTGGTCGCGCAACGCTGGTTGATGCTGGATATGTCGTGACCGGCGGCGTGTTGATGATTTTGGCGCAAGGTGTGCTGTAAGACCATACTGAAAAAAACACCCGCTCGGTTACGAGCGGGTGTTTCTGTCTAACGAGGTCTGGTCGGCTTAGCGACGCAGGCCCAGGCGTTTGATCAGGTCCTGATAACGGGCCTCATCGTTGCCTTTGACATAATCCAGCAATTTCCGACGGCGCGCGACCATCTTCAAAAGACCACGACGACCGTGGTTGTCTTTTTTGTGGGTTTTGAAATGTTCGGTCAAGGTCGCGATCCGCGAGCTAAGAACGGCTACCTGAACTTCGGGCGAACCTGTGTCGCCTTCTTTGGCACCGTATTCCGACATGACGCGGGCTTTGTCTTCTTTCGTAATCGACATCGGGGTCTCCTTTTTACAAGGTTAGAATAAATGGCGCAGGCCGGGATGTCGTCCAGCACAGGCCCATGGAGAATTCCGCAAACACCCCACCAAACTGACGGAATCACTGCGGAAGGGCGCATATAGGCGCATTTGTCAGAGATGGCAAAGGGATTCGGTGTCGATATCAGGCGGCATTTGAACCAATGATATCCATATCACTGTGGTCTACCAGAACAATGTCGCTTGCACTAAGGGAATGGTCACCAGTTATCGAGGCGATTTCAACACCGTCCACCAATATATGCGAAAGACCGGTAACTGTGTTATCGGCAACAACTTCAATATCGGGGTTGGGTGAAGCCTGTAGGTCCCAAACCAAAATCAGTTGGTCCTCGGTAGCATCATAATCGGTCATGCTGGCCGGGGTGTCTTTGGTAATCCAATCGCCAAAGATCACGGTATCGGAGCCTTCACCGGCCGTAACGACATCTGCCTCGCCAGCAACGATTGTATCTTCACCGCTGCCGCCATTCAGGTAATCAACATCGGTGCCATCATCTGATGACGCGCCCATGATGACATCATTGCCGGAACCGCCAAACAGAGTATCCTGACCATCGCCACCGCTTAGCGTATCGTTCCCGATCCCACCATGAATTGCATCGTCGCCATCGTCGCCGGACAAGATATCGTCGCCCATGCCGCCATGCAGCGTGTCGTCGCCATTGCCACCGCTCAACTGATCGTCGTCATTATGACCATAAAGGTTATCATCCCCGTGGCCGCCAAAAAGAGAGTCGTCACCATCTTGGCCATGCAACGTGTCCATACCGTCGCCGCCGTCAATTTCGTCCATACCGACGCCGCCATACAGATCGTCACGACCGGCCGCGCCATCGATGGTATCATCGCCTTCATAGCCGTTGATCTGGTCGTCACCATCGCCACCAATCAGGGATTGATCGTCTTGAGAGCCAACAATAATTTCGCCAGTTGGATCAGGGTCTGGCAGGGGCAAAATAGGCGTAAGCGACACGCCATCTTTTAATATGTCATCAGAGTTATCGTTATCTGAATCCTCTTCACCGCCACCAAACGCAACGCCACTTACTGCCATTAAGCCAAACAGGCCAGCCAACCACAACATTTCATCACTCCACGCGCAAAGCGCCCACCGTCTGATATTCAGCCACAGCAATAGGTTTAGGTCAAAGCCAATTCATGCACTTGGTTAACAGATGGAGGGATCCAGCCAGGGCATCGGATTTTGACGGTATGCGATATAAAGCGGGTGTTTGGGGTGCCCGTCTTTGGTCAGCCCCAGATGATGCAGCGGGTTATCAGTTGTCCGCAACAACGCTTCAACCGCGGAGCCCCGATTCAGATGGGCACCATGCGTGCCCCATCCTGCGATCACCTGATCGGCCCAGTCGGCACCTGCCCGAATGGCGGCATCGTTTTCAGGTCCAACCGGATCCACCGCCGCGCGCATTTTACGAGGGTCGGTGTCACGCCAGGCAAAGATATTGGTGACCTGAAACGCTCCAAATCCCAGCGTCCGAGCCCGCCGCTCACAGCGTTCGACCGTAGGATCATTCTGTACTTCTGTGGCGGTAGATGGGTTCAGCATGACGAACAAAGCTTTGCGCCCTTGCGGATCCCAAATGCGCGTCAAGCTATAGCGATAAAGCTCGCAATCCGAATAGACGGCAGTAGAGGGTGCGTCGCCTTTGGTGTGGGTACGGGTGATCATGCGGATGGTATAGGCGACAGGGTGCTGGGCCGAAAGCGAAACCTTAGGACTGAACAAACACCCGGCTAGGGTGCAACTCGCCTGCCTTGTAAACCCCCACCGCAACGGCGCGACCTTCTAGCGAGGCCCAGCATTCGTCGCCATATTCAACGTCCGATGCCAGCACCATACCCGGATTGCCGTTGCGCAACCGCGCGGCTCCCTCGGGGGTGCAGCGTAATTCGGGCAATTCGGACAACCCTTGTTCCAAGGGGCGCAGATAGGCGTCGAGATCGGGGGTGCGGGCCATCTTTTCGACCTGTTCCAACGTTAGGCCATCGTCGGCTTCAAACGGACCGGACCAGACGCGGCGCAGCGATTGCACATGGCCAAAACAGCCCAAAGCCTGCCCCAGATCACGGGCAATAGCACGTACATAACCGCCTTTACCGCAAGTCATTTCCAGCATGACATGATCAGCATCGGGACGATCGGTCATCACCAGTTCCTCGACCCAAAGAGGTCGGGCTGACAAAGTTACGTCCTCTCCATCGCGGGCCAGTTTATAGGCGCGCTCGCCGTCAATTTTGACGGCGGAAAACTTTGGCGGGACCTGCATGATATCCCCGACAAATTGCCCCAAAGCCCCGCGAATATCGTCGTCAGACGGGCGCAGGTCACTGGTTTCAATGACCTCACCTTCAGCGTCATCGGTGTTGGTGGCCGCGCCCAGCTTTATGGTAAAGGTATAGGCCTTCAGCGCATCAGTAATGTAGGGTACGGTTTTGGTTGCCTCACCAATCGCTATAGCCAGAACCCCGGTCGCATCCGGGTCCAACGTGCCCGCGTGCCCGGCCTTTTTGGCGTTCAGCGCCCAGCGCACTTTGTTGACCACGGCGGTAGACGTCGGCCCTGCAGGTTTGTCGATCACCAGCCAGCCAGAAATGTCGCGTCCTTTGCGTGCCATGTGATGATCCCTTTTGCAGTATAAACGCGCCTTCTAGGGGTCGAGAGTAAGGTGGTCAACCTGTGTTGCCTCCAGCGGTCTTAACGCTAATATGCGGAACCGGCTAAATAGGGCAAATCACTTGAAATCCATATTTATTGAATCCGCAGGTATGACCCTTCGGTTCCATGCGCTGCCGGGCGATGGTGTTCCTTTGATCTTTATTCACGGTCTTGGCAACGCCAGTTCCTGTGATTATCCGCAGATAGTGGCTGATCCGGCCCTTGTAGGGCGGCCCATGCTGCTAGTAGATTTGCTTGGGTCCGGGTTCAGCGATCAATCGGATGATTTCAGTTATACGATTCGGGATCAGGCCGAAACGATTGTGACGCTGATCCAGACGTTAGAAAGCCAAAACGTTGACATATTCGGGCACAGTATGGGCGGTGCCATTGCTATCGAAGTGGCTGGGATAACAGACCGCGTGCGCTCTTTGGTTCTGGCCGAACCAAACCTTGATGCAGGGGGCGGTGTTTTTAGTCGTGCCGTTGCCGCGATTCCTGAAACTGAATTTGTCACGCAGGGGTTTGATGATTTGCTTCAATCCTCGCGCGACGAGGGCAACGACCTGTGGGCGGCTTCATTACTGAATACCGCCCCTTATGCGGTTCATCGCGCGGCCGTGTCTCTGATTGCAGGCGCTTGGCGCGATCAACTGTACGGGCTTTCCAGGCCACGAACCGTATTGTTCGGTGCCCATTCCGGATTAGAGGACGAAGCCCGCATTTTGAAAGCCAGGGGCATTGCAACGGCGATGGTAAAAGACGCCGGACACTCGATGCCATGGGAAAACCCATCGGCTCTTGCCCAGCATATCCGCCAGGCGATACCCCCAGCGCTTTAGGTACTGAAAACTGCCATCCTAAAGTCCGATTGTCGGATTTTTCCTGTTCGATTAGAAACAGTCCTGAAAGAAGTGTCCTTCTGCCAACAAAAGTTGCTTGGCTTTGCATAACTCATTTGAACGAACCAGCAGATAATCACGATAGAATGTCGATACCACAAACACCCCCAAACCTGCGGTTGAAATTGGTTTGACGACAGACAGCACCACGCCAGCTTCGTCAAAGTCAAACTTGGTCGAGACTTTGATTGCGCTCCAGCGAGGCGATGTTTCGGTTTTCGCAGGCACCCGGTCAGACTGGCACACGACCGAAATCTCGTCGGCTGCATATGTTACATTTACCAGTCCGGGACCTGTTACCCAAATGGGCAAAGGTTGATCTATCGGCAGTCTGGATACCGAATAGTCACCTGTCAGCTGCTCAAGTTCAACGGTAATGGCCATGGTTTTATCCTGCATTGGGGCGTCGGTTTTCTTTCAGGGAATGGTGCTGAGCCTATTCGGGCTTGGCAACAACCACACCCACAATTGGACCCATTCGGAACCCAGAATCATGACGCCCGAGATCAGGTGCGTAAAGCCGCGAAATATTGCCATCGAAATAAAGCGCGCTGGGAATGTCCAGCTTGTCCCTAAACAGGCTGCCAAACTCGTGAAACGTCACCGCGTTGCGGGAAATGACAAAGACCACGCGTTGGCCGTCAGCGCTTGTTCCGACACCGTTGCGCAGGTATCGCGAGGTGCTGTCCGGCAGGAACCGGGGATGCAGCTCGCCGTCAATGACCAGCATTGGCCCGGATTGCGTGGCGTATATGCAATCAGGCGTTTGTTCGACAAAAGTCAACGTTTCGATGACGTCGGCCCGGTTTTCGGAAATGCAGAAAATACCATTGGGCAGCAGCCCGAAATTACCCGGCCCAGCGTTGGGAATAACACGCATCTGCTCTTTGCCGTTTTCGACATAGTGACCAACCGGAGAGCGGTCTGGGTGATACATCCCGGCATTCATCGCGAAACTTAGGGCTTCGTTTTGATCCGAAAGCGCGCGATCAACTGCGGTAAAGTGCCCATAGGGCGCACCATCGCCATTATACAAAAATAACCGCAAATCATCTTTTGACATATCCGCTTCGCAAACGGAGTAGAGGTTGCCCGAAAATTCGACATCTTCGCATGTGACGGCGTGGGCCGGGCCAAACACGGCACAAGAAATCGCAATCAGGGCAGCGCGGATCACTCGTCCAGATCGCGGCGCACCGCGTCCTGCGCCAGAATGCGGCGGGTGTCGTCCATCCGGTCAAAGGTCTCGTCCAACTGGAACCGCAGATCAGGTGCATATTTCAGCGCCAATTTTTTAGAGATCGCGCGGCGCAATTCTCCCTTGTTGCGGGCGAGCAGCTTTAGCACATCTTCTTGCCCACGTCCGCCAAGCGGTAATACATAGGCAGTCGCAATCTTTAGGTCGGGCGAGGTGCGAACCTCTCCGACGGTAATTGACAGACGGTTCAGGTCGGGATCATGGACGTCACCACGTGCCAACACATCAGACAAGGTCCGCCGAATTAACTCGGCGACGCGCAACTGTCTTTGCGAAGGTCCGGGACCGTCATGGAATTTGTTTTTAGCCATATCGATCCTGTACGCTCAATAGAGGGCTTTGCCAAGCGGTCCGCGATTGGGTAGGGGTCGTGTTGAAATAAAAAGGAACCAAACCATGACACATCTACCAGGAATCGTAGTGACCGGGGCTTCGGGACGTATGGGGCAGATGTTGATCCAAACAGTGCTGGCCAGCGACAAGTCACAGCTGGTTGGGGCGGTGGAACGCCCGGGTCATGACTGGGTTGGACAGGATGTGGGCGTGGCCATGGGGGGCGCTTCATTGGGTGTGGTCGTTACGGATGAACCGCTTGAGGCTTTTACCAAAGCACAGGCGGTGCTGGATTTCACCGCACCCGAGGCGACGCTGGCATTTGCCGAACTAGCCGCTCAGGCCCGCGCGGTGCATGTAATTGGCACCACCGGCATGAGTGATGAACAGATTGCGCGGTTGGAACCGGCTTCGCGTCATGCGGTGATTGTACGGGCTGGAAACATGAGCCTTGGTGTCAACCTGTTGATGCAGCTGACCAAGCGAGTGGCCGCAGCGCTGGATGATGATTTCGACATTGAGGTGATCGAGTCGCATCACAGCAATAAGGTCGATGCACCGTCGGGCACGGCTTTGATGCTGGGTGAGGCCGCTGCAGAAGGGCGTGGTGTTGCGCTGGGCGACGTTGCCGATCGGGGCCGCGATGGCCTTACCGGCAAGCGAAAGAAGGGCGATATCGGATTTGTAGCCATTCGTGGTGGCGACATTGTGGGCGAACATGACGTGATGTTTGCAGCCCCCGGCGAACGTATTGTGCTGCGCCACATTGCGACGGATCGCAAAGTTTTTGCCCGCGGCGCGTTAAAGGCCGCGCTTTGGGGTCAGGATAAGGCGCCAGGTGAATATGATATGTTGGATGTATTGGGCCTTTAGTGTCAGAGCCCGCTTGTATCCAGCCAGTCGATTTCAGGCTGCTGTCCGATAATGCCAAACGGATTGTGATTGCCATCATTGACGTAGTACCCGAACCGGATTTCGTCGAAATCAATTGTTTCGCGGACACCGGGCATCTGGTAAATCTGACGTGTGAACCGCCATAGCGCAGTGTAATCAACCAGCCGTTTACGGCTGCAACGGAAATGAGTGGCATAGAC
>PIVL01000460.1 GCA_003354145.1 Paracoccaceae bacterium | reverse complement strand
GACAGGGTCTCGGTTCCCATAAGGGTGTAATGCGCCGCTTGCGGATTCATTGTCATGCCTAAATCGCGCAGACCAACGGCGATGCCGTGGAATGTGAATGCCAGAGGGCCAAAAGTTTCGTGGAACTTCAGACCGTGATAGGCGGGTTCGGGTTGGCTGAGCGACGGGAATTTGTCGTTGGCCGACCAGTCAAAGGTGCCGCTGTCCACAACGCAACCGCCCATGACGGTGCCATTACCGGTCAGATACTTGGTGGTCGAATGCACCACCAAAGTGGCGCCATGGTCAATCGGGCGGCACAGATATGGTGTGGCGCTTGTGTTGTCGACAATCAGCGGAATACCGGCCTCGTCCGAAATTTTAGAAATCGCGTCCAGATCGGTGATATAGCCGCCGGGGTTAGCGATGGATTCACAGAATACCGCCCGTGTGTTGTCGTCAATTGCGGCTTTGACCGCCGCCGTGTCATCAAAATCAACAAATGTCGCGGACCAGCCGAACCGTTTGATGGTATGGCTAAATTGCGTGACTGACCCACCATATAGCCGCGTTGACACAACCACATTCAGCCCCGGTGCCATCAGCGGAAACAGCGCCATGATCTGTGCCGCATGCCCGGATGAGCAGCAAACCGCTCCAGTGCCGCCTTCGAGCGTGGCAATACGTTCCTGCAAAACCGCTACTGTTGGGTTGGTCAGACGTGAGTAGATATAACCAACCTCTTGCAGATTGAACAACGCCGCTGCGTGGTCTGCATCGCGAAATACATAGGCCGTGGTTTGATAAATCGGTGTCTGACGAGCGCCAGTGGCCGGGTCAGGCCGCGCACCCGCGTGAATCTGCAGGGTGTCAAAGCCGTAAGTTGGTCCGTCATTCATCTTTCAATCTCCTTGATACAAAACGTTGACCAAGGGTTATGCGATTGATTGATACAGAGCAACCTTATCGCATCCAAAAGCCCTCGGATTTGATGCGATTGCGAATGGCCTGTTCGCGACGGGGCAGGTGATCGCGATCAAACAGCGCCCGCACTTTATGTCCGCGCCCCTGATAGACGACGCGTTTGAGCGGTTCATGGCCTTTGAGAACTTTTTTAAGCTTATTTGGCGCTGCGACCGTTTCAAGCACGTCAATCACATGATCGTTTTCGCGGGCATAAAGCAGTGGGAAATGCCGATAGTGACAGCTGACTGAGCCATCAAGATAGCCTTGTGGCAACGCATCACGTCCACCGCCCAACGCATGAATGACCAATGGCAACGCCACTTGATCCAGCCATGGGTCAAGCGTTTGCCCGGTCAGCTCAACAGGAGGTTCATTCCGGATTGAAATCATGTAATCCAGCATTTTCTGGCCAAACACATGCGGGCATTTGTAAAAGAAATACCCGGCATTGAAGTACAGATAACGCTGCCAGTACTCATCCGGTTGCGTGGTATCCAGACTGCTTTCAAAATCCAGCCCAAAGCGGTCATAAAGCGATTTCCAAATGCCTGTGTAACCCGGACCATATAGCAACGGCTTCGGCCATGTTCCTTCGCGCCGCATCGACGCAGTTGGACGATCAAAATCAAACGGAACGGTATTCAGATCACCGGTGATCAGCGTATCAGTATCAAAAAACACAAATGGTTCGCCCTTGGGCAACGCTTTCAGCGCTTCGATTTTGTTGCCATAGGGGTAGGATTGGCCAAAGACGTGGTTTTCAAATGGAAGAATTTCGACATCGTACAGTTCCAGCGCTGCCAGTACGTCGGCGTTGTTGATTTGCGGATTGCGGTCCCATTTGGCGCCTTTCTGTGGAACAGCAACGAACAACCGGCCTTTGAAATCAGGGCTAGAGGCGCGCAAAGACGCGGCGAACAGCAGCGCCTCGTATTGCAGGCGGCCGGATTGGCCGACAATCATCACATTGAAAGATTGGCGCACTGCCTGATTTTTTGCCATACTGTATCCAGCCGCTGAAACCTTGCTGCGGCAACTGCGTTTTGCGATGAGTATAGGGTGGGATTCTCAATCCCAAAAGCCCGCATTTGATAGTTGTTAAAGATAGAGAGGCGGAGGCGTAATTATGCTGGGGTTGTTTTTGTTCATGGTCGCACTGGGGCTTGATTCAATGTCCGCTAACGTGCCTATGCAGACGACCAGTCAGGGGTCTGTCACAGTTGCGGAACCTGCTCCGGTTCCTGCGACGGACAAAGCGATGGTGGCCGAAGAGCAGGTCGCCAGCGGTAAATTCACCACAGCGTTGGAGGTGAAACCTATTCTCAACGCCACCCGCGCCAATTGGATAGCGGTGCGTGAATTTGACGGACAAGACCTGATTTATGTGACGCATCTTTGGTCCTGGCGCTGTGGGCTTGTTGAAATGCGTATTGGCCTGAATGGCGCAGCTCCGGAAATCTGGGAATTGCCTGACTGTCATATGGATCAGCCCGTGCCCAATATGATGGCCGATGAAGATGGATTGCCATACCGCGTGTTCCCTTTAGGATCGGTGAACGAGGTCGAAGTTGAGCTGACTTATGACGATCTCACCAAAGCAGCCGCCAAGTTTGATCGCCAAGGCACTTTGATTCCCTAAAGTTTCACCATTTGAGTAAATGCGAAATCGAGCAAGTCTTAGATTTTGTTTCATTTCCTTACTCTTAGCTTGAAACCATCCGCAGCGACCTTGGCTTCCAGTGCTTTCAGTCGGTTTTTGAACC
>PIVL01001002.1 GCA_003354145.1 Paracoccaceae bacterium | reverse complement strand
GAGCAACCAGAGAGCAGCCAGGAGCAAGCAGAGGGCCCCAGGAGTGCCCAAGGAGCACGGGAGCAGCCCAGGAGCACCCCAGAAGGCACCCCAGGTATGACACCATGGTGCCGCACATTGGCGCGCTGTTTTCTCAAGTTTGGGGTCCGAAACGGAGTCCTGCAGCCCAGACCTTCCCCCCGTAGAGCTTCCAAATATCTCGTAGAGCATTTCCTGTATAGGAAACTCGAAGAGAACTTCGGAAACAGGGAAAACTGAGGGGTCACATACTGTGGCCTCAGGTTGGCCGAGGGCGGCCTGAAACCTCACTTTTGGAGGACGTTTGGGAACATAGCTCCGCACCCAGGGACCGCGCAGTGTTCCGACGCCCACAGCTCTGTAAAGCAAGTTCTTGCGGAGCTTTCTGTATCCTCGATAGGCTCAGGGGAGCCATTGCGACGTTCGTTTCTATGATTTTCTCCTGTTCTCTTGGGAGAAAACTTGATCATTTTCTTGGCTTCCGAAACTCGGCCCAGGAGCTTCGCAGGAGCAGCCAAGAGCAACCAGAGAGCAGCCAGGAGCAAGCAGAGGGCCCCAGGAGTGCCCAAGGAGCACGGGAGCAGCCCAGGAGCACCCCAGAAGGCACCCCAGGTATGACACCATGGTGCCGCACATT
>PIVL01001001.1 GCA_003354145.1 Paracoccaceae bacterium | reverse complement strand
GCCATCTCGTCAAGCACAGCCGCAGCCAGCTTGTCATAGTCAATGCTCTGGAAGTAGACAGGGTCGTCCTCGTTCTCAGTCACGATTTCATCATCCTTGACCTTCGACCGGGACTTGCGAGCACGTTTCTTAGGAGCTGGCTCCTCGTCTTCATCCTCTTCGTCATCATCGAGACGATCCTGGACTTTCTTGTCGAACTGTTTGCGAGCACGTTTGCTCACTGGTTCGTCATCTTCGTCCTCGTCCTCGTCCTCGTCGCCTTTCAGCTTCTCTTTGGTCCGTGACGACTTACGCCCCTGTGATCGACGGGACTTGCGAGCTGGCTTTTCATCCTCCTCGTCTTCATCCTCGTCTGCTTCAGGCTCCTCAGCCTTGGGCTTGCGACGGGAGGAACGGCGGGACTTGCGCTTCGGCGCTTCATCCTCGTCTTCTTCTTCCGCTTCATCATCCACGTCCTCATAGTCCGCGTCTTCTGCTTCTTCTTTGGGCTTTCGCCCCTTGCGATCCAATTTTCTAGCCATTGAAACGTCCTCTCTGTCCTCATCCGGTGAGGTATCCGACTTACCATCATGGTAAATTTCCGAGTTGATTGCAGCGTAGAAATTAGACTGCGTCAACTGCTTTCCTTGTATTGCGTCTCGTGTTTTGTTGTCAAT
>PIVL01001000.1 GCA_003354145.1 Paracoccaceae bacterium | reverse complement strand
TACAAGCTGAGAGCGCGCTTCCCAGACGCCGTGAACATCGGTGTCACAGCCCTGGTCGGCGTGATGCACACCAAGCCACCAACAATCGAGCTTCCAGAGAGAATGGAGCCAATGCGCGAGAGTGCCACCAACCTTGGTGAGAGCCTCGACGTGCTGCTCCGAAGAATAAACGAGGCCCAGATGATAACTGGCCGGATCGGCCTGCTGCTGGACGTCCCCACAGGGGGAACTGGCGCGGCGGTCATGCCCTACATCGCCACCTACGAGGCCAAGGAGATACTGAACTGGGACGACGGCGAGTTCCAAGACGACCTCGTCAAGAAGAACCTCAACCTCGTCACAATGGACGAGAGCGGCTACAAGAGGACCACAGACTTCGAGTGGGAGCAGGAGGACAAGTACCGAGTAGCCATCCTTGGCGACGCTCTTGAGAACGAGCCCATGGGGCAGGGCACATACAAGGTCGGCGTGTTCGAGGACACCAACTCGGCCTTCAACGAGGACAGCATGGTCGAGCCATCCCTGGCGGGACAGACGCTCGACTTCATCCCATTCACATTCATCAATTCGAACGACATCGTCTCCGCCCCCGACAAGCCACCCCTCTTGGGCCTGGCCAACCTGTCCATGGGCATCTACCGAGGCGAGGCCGACTA
>PIVL01000999.1 GCA_003354145.1 Paracoccaceae bacterium | reverse complement strand
ACTCTGCCCTGGCTTCTGGCTTCTCAGGGGCTTCCCTGGCTCCTCCTCGTCCTCGTCTTCTCCCTGGGTCTTCCTTTCCCTCCCCTCTGACTTCGCCCTGGGCTCTGGCTTCTCTGGGGTTTCCCTGGGTTCTTCCTGGCCCTCGTCTCCTTCCTGGGTCTTTCCTTCCCCTCCCCCTGGCTCTGCTTTGGGCTCTGGCTTTTCTGGGGCTTCCCTGGGCTCTTCCTGGTCCTCGTCTTCTTCCTGACTCTTCCCTTCCCTCCCCCTGATTCTGCCCTAGGCTCTGGCTTCTCTGGAGCTTCCCTGCGCTCCTCCTGGTCCTTGTTTCCTTCCTGGTTCTTCCCTTCCTTCCCCCCTGACTCTGCCCTGGCTTATGGCTTCTCTGGGGCTTCCATGGGCTACTCCTCATCCCCGTCTTCTTCCTGGGTCTTCCTTTCACTCCCCCCTGACTCTGCCCTGGGCTCTGGCTTCTCTGGGGATGCCCTTGGCTCTTCCTGGTCCTCGTCTCCTTCCTGGCTCTTCCCTTCCCTTCCCATTCCCTTCCCCATGGCTCTGCTCTGGGCTCTGGCTTCTCTGGGGCTTCCCTGGGCTCTTCCTGGTCCTCAACTCCTTCCTGGCTCTTCCCTTCCCTTCTCCCTGGCTCTGCTCTGGTCTCT
>PIVL01000998.1 GCA_003354145.1 Paracoccaceae bacterium | reverse complement strand
AGCTGACACGTCTCTGTGCCGTCTCCCGACATTATCAGCGCCGCTGAGGCATTGGCCCCAAGGAACACTGTCCCGACAAGCGCGGCGGCAACGCCGATCACCTGTTTACTCAACTTAACGCCCATTTACTCTACTCCTTACTTTACAAAAGGTTTCACGAACCCTGTCACCACGCAAAAGACGTGCCAACATAGGAACCCGAGTTATTATAAGGAGTTACGTTCAGGAAGTCGAGTGAGCGTAAGCAAAGTGTAAAGAAACCTGACAGTAATGACGCCTCAGAAGCCGCAAAAAGTCCATAACTGCGGCTAGTGTTCGCCCGGCTTCACCGAAACGCAAATGTTGTCACGTACTACGCAACTCTGTTTTTCACAAACCGGAGGCGACAATGACACATCTGCAAGTCAGACCTGAAATCCACATGGAGCGGCCCAAGTCGAACAAGCGCCGGAACCTCATACTCTGGATCGCCGGGGGTTTGTTCTTCTTCGTTGTGGTGCTGCCCTTCCTCATCGGCTTTGGGGCTGCGATGATCGGCGGCGAGACGCGGGAAAGTTTGGAAAAGACGATAGAAGCGTTGAAGTGAGGTTAGTCCTCTTTATCCCCTTGCAAAAGAAGACCAGATAGTAGAACTTGCCGGGCCGACGCTGTGCCTCA
>PIVL01000459.1 GCA_003354145.1 Paracoccaceae bacterium | reverse complement strand
TAGGGCGGGGCTTTCTGCGCGGTGCTGCCCGCCGCAATAGTTGGCAGGCGTTTTCACCAAGCGCCACATCAGCATGCAGTTCTGGCCCAAACAGATCATGCAATGCAACCATGGTCAGGACCCGCCACTGCAGTGGCAACTGGCCGAGCGGAGCCGAAACTCCTACAGCATGCCTAACTTGAATAGGGCAACACCATCCTGGTTGATCAAACCAAAGGGCAAGAACCGGGCGTACAGCTTCGGGGTAATCAAGCGGGGCCCAAAGTGTTGCGATCAGGTGCTCCAAATGCCCTCTTAGCTCGGTTCCTTCCGTGACAATCCTACCGATCTGCGTTTGCAATCCCAAGACCCGTTCAACGAAATCAGTATCGGGGCCGCTTGCGATCTCCCCTCCCCTGCCTGTGAGAAAGTACCCACATTTGCCACAGATCAGGCGCGCTTGACCTTCCCGCATCCGAAAGCTGATTTGCAAACGCCGTTCACAAGATGGGCAACGATCCTGTAGCATCCGCCTGTGTTTAGGACACACGCACAGCTCAGCCAACATCCAATCCGCCCTGATATAGCCATCTCTGCCTGCAGCAAAGTCAACATCAAGGCAAGAAAGGCAGACCGGGATCCTTTGCCACGCCTTATCTATGAACCACTGATGAGGGCGGCTTGGATAGCATCTAGTCAAAGAAAGGCGCTGCACCCGTGCCGGATCCACGCCACATGCCTGTGCCCACATTTTGGTCTGAAAGCTCGGCGGTGCCACGATATCGCTCAGCTCAACCCGCTTCTGATCACCCCAATATCCGATCAGATCACGCCCCTCTAGACCATAGCGACATGCTACCCGTGCAAGCCAAGAGCACATAAGCTCATTACGGAACGGGCGTGGCGCGACAGGCAGTCGCCTCATCGCCCTACCATCTGCCTAGATCGGTGGCGCTGCGGCTGCGTCATTGAAACCAAAGGCAGAATCAGATCATCCCCAAAGCAATCGATATCTATTCGCTCTTTGCCTGACCGGATGGCATCTTCTGCAGCCGTTTCAATCAACCGGAATATCCGCGCGGTTACACCAGCAGTCAGCGTATGAATGCGATCCCTCACTTTAGCCTCATTGAAGTCAGAAGGCTCTCGCAAAGGCAAAATGCGGCCCAAACTCATCAATAGACCTGCAAAGCTGCGGTCATTCTTCCAGGGTTTGAGGTGGAAAGCCTCAAACCGTTCAGCCAATTGTGCATCGGTCAGCAATGCCTGCCGTGCAAGATCGGTGCCTGCACAAACAAGCGGAACCCGCAGATCATTGGCCAAAAACCGCAGCGCGTTGAGAAAAATACGTTGCTGCCGATATGTGCCCGCTAACATTCCGTTCACCTCATCAAGCACGATCATGCGCGCACCAACTGTCCGTAGCAACGACCGGCAAACGTCTTTCTCACGGGCCAAAGCCCCACCCGCAAGAGCCGGCGCACCCATACTGGCAAGTAGCTCACGATACAGATCCCGCTCAATCGGTTCAGAAGGCACCTGTGCAACCACCACCGGACGGCGCGTAACGCCTGTTGCCTGACAAAACGTCGCCGGGTGGGCGCGCTCGAATTTGCGAATAATCTTGGTTTTACCCATTCCTGTATCGCCAAAAATAAGGAGGCAGGGCATTCGGTCACGCGGCGGATACTCAAGTAAGGCGGAAAGCCGAGTGAGTGCAGCACCCGCCTGATCAAACCCAATCCAACGATCCGCCTTGATCCAAGCAATACGTTCATCGTCCAGTAGGGCTGCATAACAACGGTACGTTGAATCGAGATGTGCAAATTCCTGCATATCATTCATGACCATTCCTCCACCTCAAAATGCGGCACATCCAGTATGTTATCTTCCGCATCATCCTTGGTTGCAGCTTGTTCGCCCTCATCACTGCCCCATCTACCCGTTCTGGGCGACAATGCCCGATCGCGCCGTTCCGCCAACCGTCGGGCCCCTCGGGTTTTGACGGTTGCGGCATCAACCATCGTCCGCTGCTGATTGATCGTCTCAAATATGAGCCGCTCATCCACAAGTGATAGCCCACGTTCTTTAAGCGCCGCTTGGGCCATCCGGTGTTCTGTCAGGGTAATTGGCGGTTGCCGCAAATCAGCCATGCGAATGGGATAGCGCACCCCATCAGGGCCGCGAACAAAGATCACTGACAGATCGCGTGGATCGTAAAACACCTGTAATTGCCGCCCAAGACGCCCGGCCCATAAGCTCAACACATCATCCCAGTAACGCAGGCCAAACAGATGGATGCCGTCCCGTCGCGCCATCCGCTCAACGCACGGCAGGAAATCAATTCTGAAGCTTTCGGGATCATGGGGATGGCGCATAGGTTCTGTACGCAGCGCCAGGCAATCCTGCCAAGCTGCAATGGGCGGTATTCCAAGCGTACGGTGAATTTCAGCGTGATAACGAATAATCTCTAAGGTCATCCAGCGCTCCAACTCGTCAAGCGTCATTGCAGCCTTGCCTTCTGAGTTATATTCACCCCGCTGCTGGATGTTGCTGAACGTTGTACCTGGAAGCATGTGAACTGCCCCCATCATCGTACCGATCAGCCGCTCAATGTGACCACCATAATGCGGGGTCGCAACAGGGCGATGAATGAGAGAAATGCCATGTTCTTCTGCGCCGCGTTTTAATGAGCGAGACTTGAATTCTTTGGCATTATCGACATGGATCGCTTCGGGCAG
>PIVL01000997.1 GCA_003354145.1 Paracoccaceae bacterium | reverse complement strand
GGTAGTGGTAGTGGTAGTAGTAGTAGTCGTAGTCGTAGTCGTAGTCGTGGTAGTAATATTTTTTGTGAATAAATCTCTTTCGGGGCTGGTTTGGGCGGCGCCGGGCTTCGAGAGTCCCGGAAACGGATTCTCCGCGAAAAATGCTGCACAACCGTAGGGTCAAATCTAATGTTGGTGGATTCTGAACCTACTTCGCAACCATGTTCGTTTCTGACAAAAGCCGTCGTTTAAGCATTCCGGGGCCTTAGTAACAGTGGACCAGTTTTGGGCAGTTTTGGTTAGTTTTTGTTGCAGTTTTGGTTAGTTTGTTTGCAGTTTTGGTAAGTTTTTCCGGCCGGGCGGCCCGGAAAAGCTGCCCCCAAACTGGCCCCAAAACTGAACAACAAACTGCCCCAAAACTGGCCCCAAAACTGCCCGAGCTCTGTGCTGATTGGACGCCCGGGGTGGGGGACCAAATCTCGAGACCTCAGGGTGTTTTGGGACCGCGGCCCGGGGCCGGGGAAACTCACCGAAAAACTGACCCTGGAGGCCCAAAAACCATTAATTCACTGTTACTACCCCCCCGGAATACCCAAGTTGAGTCATTACTTTTCGGCCCATGTCGTAACATATGCTGCGTTTTACAATACAGGCCCCTCCCGCCCAAGTCATTACAATC
>PIVL01000139.1 GCA_003354145.1 Paracoccaceae bacterium | reverse complement strand
AAACCAAGATCAAAAAAGGCGCAAAAGAAGCGGTCGTGATCTCTCTGGACGGCAATCTTTATTTCGGTGAAGCAACCGGAATGCGTGGCAATATCACCAAAGGCTATTCAGGCGGCTATGTTCTGTCAGATGATCCGCAATTTGTTGACGATGTTGCCCGTAAACACATCATGACGGTGTTTCCTGAAAAAGAATACGCATTTCAGGTAAATTTGGCGGGCACATACAAGGCCATTGAAATGGCCCGTGAGTGCAACAAAGAAGTCATGGGCTAACCTTTGTCCAGCGTTTTTCTGACACGTAATATGCCGTCCCGGACACTGCTCGGGACGGCGTTTTTATTGAGATGTCCCGATGTGACGCAATGAAAAAACGCGGATGCCTTAACGACGTAAAAGTGACGCTTGAACATGCCGTGGACTGAGGCTACCCCTGCCCCATGCGGATTATCCGGGATTATCAGTTTACAGAGGCACCAGACCGCGGTGCCAGCGTCGCCATCGGCAATTTCGATGGCGTCCACCTTGGCCATCAATCGGTGATCGACCTTGCGCGACGGGCCGCCCCTGACGCGCCTCTTGGCGTGCTGACGTTTGAGCCGCATCCGCGTGACTACTTTGCGCCCGATGCCCCGCCTTTTCGCCTGATGAGCGGCGAAGCCCGCGCGCACAGGCTTGAAAAACTTGGTGTCAAATATCTGTATGAGTTGAACTTTAACGCCGCTCTTGCCTCGCTGACCCCACGCGAGTTTGCCGAAAATGTCCTGGCCAAGGGTCTTGGCCTTGCGCATGTCATTGTTGGTGCCGATTTCTGCTTTGGCAAAGGCCGTTCGGGTGATGCTGATGATCTTGTCAGATTTGGTCGCGAATTTGGTTTTGGTCTCACTATCGCGCCACTGCTTGCACACGTCGATAATACCGTTTCCTCTACCGCTATCCGCCGCGCATTGACCGAGGCACGGCCTCGGGATGCAGCTGCCATGTTGGGTCATTGGCACCGGATCGAAGGTTCGGTCATTTCCGGCGAGCAACGTGGTCGCGAGTTGGGCTTCCCTACAGCAAATATGTCCATTGATGGGCTGCACCCTCCCGCCTTTGGCGTTTATGCAGTGCTGGTTGATGTTCTGGATGGTCCCCACAAAGGCAGCTATCACGGGGCGGCCTCGATGGGGGTGCGTCCGATGTTTGGCGAAAACCTCCCCAATTTGGAAACCTTTATCCTGGATTTCTCGGGCGACCTATATGGCGCGACCTTGTCGGTTGCTCTTGTCGAACATCTGCGCCCGGAAGAGAAATTTGATGGACTTGATGCGCTTATCACCCAAATGAAGGCCGATTGTGACCAGACGCGCGCCATCTTGACCGCGCTATGAACGACCCCATCGACCGCACCGGCCTTGCGCGCAATTTCTGGGACCGCAAGCCGCTAAAAAAGATGAATCCCAAAGAATGGGAGGCGCTGTGCGATGGCTGTGGCAAGTGTTGCCTGAACAAGCTTGAAGACGAAGACAGCGGTGAGGTCGCCCTGACGTGCGTCGCCTGCCGCCTGCTGGACGATGAAAGCTGTCGCTGCGCCCAATACGACATCCGCCACCAGTTTGTGCCAGACTGCATCATCATGACGCCCGACAATATTGACGAGCACGCCTATTGGATGCCCGCCACCTGTGCCTATCGTCTGCTCTGGGAAGGTAAACCGCTTTACCCTTGGCACCCGCTGATTTCAGGCAGTGCACAGACGGTCCATGATGCCAATATTTCGGTGCAGGGCCGAACCCTGTCTGAATTCGACATTCCCGAAGACGAATGGGAAAACTACATTATTGAGGAACCGACCTGATGTATTTTGCCTCTGACAACGCAGGCCCCGTGCATCCGCAAGTGATGGATTTCATGGTCAAATCCAACACCGGCTATGCCCAGCCTTATGGCGAAGACCTTCTGATGGATCAGGTTCGTGACCGACTACGTGATATCTTTGAGGCACCTGAGGCTGCCATCTATCTGGTTGCCCTTGGCACCGCTGCCAATTCTCTGGCACTGGCGACACTGACGCAGCCGTGGCAAACGATATTCTGCTCGGACGTGGCCCACATCCATGTAGACGAATGCAACGCCCCGGAATTCTATACAGGTGGTGCCAAACTGACGCTTGTACGCGGTGGCGACAAAATGACGGCGGAGAGCCTGCGCGCCTGTATCGAGGGCGAAGGAAATCGCGGTGTCCACGGCCCGGAGCGAGGCCCGGTGTCGATTACCCAAGTGACCGAACGCGGCTCTGTCTATTCGATTGATGAACTGACGGCGCTGACCAAAGTGGCCAAATCCTATGACCTGCCGGTTCACATGGATGGCGCGCGCTTTGCCAATGCTCTGGTCACCATGAACGCCTCTCCCGCAGATATGACCTGGAGACTGGGCGTCGATGCCGTGACTTTTGGTGGCACCAAAAATGGATTGATGGGGGTCGAAGCAGTGATCTTTTTTGATCCCAAGCACGCCTGGGAATTTGAGCTGCGCCGAAAACGTGCCGCACATCTGTTTTCAAAACATCGCTATCTGTCGGCACAGATGCTGGCCTATCTGACGGATGATCTGTGGCTGAACTCGGCGCGTCAGGCCAATGCCAATTGTGCACGCCTTGCCCAGGGTTTACAGACCGCGGGCGCGGAACTCTTGCATCAACCTGATGCCAATATGATCTATGCAAAGTTCCCACGTCGTATCCATGTCCGCTTGCGTGACGCGGGGGCGATCTATGAATTTGAACACCCTAAACAAGGTGATCCGGACGAAATGCTCTCCTGCCGACTGGTCTGTGACTGGTCCATCAGCCCAGACCTTATCGACGAATTCCTGTCGTTTTTCTAACCCAAAGCGAGAACGCCCATCGGGCGGAAGAGCGCGCGCCTAGACAGGCGCGCGTGCAAACAATTCGCGCAGCGCCTCTGCCGTTTCAATGGGATGGGAAATCGGCACCATATGCCCTGCCCCTTGGACCACCTTGCTGACCCCATCCGGCAGACGCTGCGCCAAGCCATCATTCACGACTTGAATGATCTCAGGGCTGCGCGAGCCTCGCAGCAACTGGACAGGCATCGTTGCCTGATCCAACGCCCCCGGTTGCAACAACCCATGCACATCATCAATCAAAGCCGGGCGGCAAGCCGGAACAACGTGAATGGATCGCGTCATAGAGGCCCGCGCTTCTTCGCGCATATCCGCCCACATAATGCGGCCCTCGCCCCACGATCGATTGAACAACCGGGCGGCCAGTTCGTCATCACCTGCTTCCAAAGCAGCCAGATATGCGGATTCTTTATCGGCCTGTGCGGCATACACATCCGGGGCATCTATGGCAGCGACGGCAAAAAACACCGGCTCGATCATCGTCAGACTGCGCACTATGTCCGGGTGCGCCAAAGCCAACCTCAGTGCAACTGTGGCCCCAAAGGAATGGCCGACAACATCCATCGGCTCGTCCAAAAGCGGCTCAATCGCCTTCATATTGCGTGTCTGGAAATCGCCCTTTTTATCCCAGTCAGGACTGCGTCCGTGAGTCAGCATATCCGGTGTGACAAATGTCACGTCCGGAGCCATAACCTCTGCCACCCCGCGCCAGGCACCAGAATGCGCAAGTGTGCAATGCAAGGCCAGCACTTTGCGCGGTCCTGTGCCAAATTTCCGACTGAAAACTGGTTGCTCTACATTGCTCACCCGGCCAGGTGCTCATCCAGGTAACTAAGACGATCCTGCCCCCAATAGCGCTGATCGTCTTCAGTGATGTAAAACGGTGCGCCAAACACGCCGCGTTCAACGGCCTCTTCCAGATTGGCGGCATATGTTTCTGCACCGGTCAACAAACCGCTATTGGCCAGATCCGGATCAAACCCCGCAGCCTCGAGCCCGGCCCGTACGACACTCTCGTCAGCTATGTCTTTGTCTTCGGCCCAACAGGCCCGCAAATACCACTGTACCAGCGCCCCAACATCTCCACCGCCTGCTATCTGCGCGGCAATGATCGCATAGGAAGACGGTGCGCCATTGGTTGGCCAATGCGCTGGTTTCAAGTTGAACGGCATCCCCAGTCGTTTGGACTGGCGCAAAAGTTCTTGCGTGCGGTAATCCTGACGTGAAAAATGCCGGTCTTTAAGCGACGTTCCACCAGTTCGGCCAAACAACGCCATGATATCCAGCGGTTTATAAGTGATCGTGGCCCCGTGTTTAGCGGCGATTTCTTCTAAACGGCCCCCAGCAAGGTAAGTATATGGCGACAAAGTCGCAAAAAAGTAATCGATGTTGCTCATCTTCATTTTCCTTGAGGCTAATTCTTTGCGTGACCCTACGCCCGTGATAAGCGGTGTCAATGTCACGATTCGGTCATAAATCTCCTCGCTGCCCGGGAAACTCATCATGCACTCACCGAACGAACCCAAGCTTATTGCAGGGAACGCAAATCTTCCATTAGCCAATGCGATCGCGCGACGAATGACGATGCATCGCGGCATCCCCACCGGATTGCTTGACGCCCGTGTGGAACGGTTCAATGACGGCGAAATATTTGTCGAAGTTTACGAAAACGTGCGCGGCGAGGATATGTTTATTATCCAACCCACATCCAATCCGGCCAATGACAATCTGATGGAATTGCTGATCATGACCGATGCATTGCGTCGTTCGTCAGCATCAAGGATCACTGCCATCCTGCCCTACTTCGGTTATGCCCGTCAGGATCGTCGCACAAAAGCTCGCACGCCCATCAGCGCCAAGCTGGTTGCCAATATGATCGTTGAGGCCGGGGTTGAACGGGTTTTGACGATGGACCTGCATGCTGCGCAGATTCAGGGATTTTTCGATATTCCGGTGGACAACCTTTATGCGTCACCAGTGTTTGCGTTGGATATCAAAACTCATTTCAAAGAACAGATGAACGAACTAATGATTGTCTCGCCTGATGTTGGTGGTGTTGCGCGCGCTCGCGAATTGGCAAAACGTATTGATTCACCTTTATCCATCGTCGACAAACGTCGTGGCAAAGCTGGAGAGGTCGAGGAAATGACGGTAATCGGTGACGTCAAAGACAAGATTTGCCTGATTATTGACGATATGGTCGATACCGCCGGCACCCTTTGCAAAGCCGCCGAAGTCTTGCTGGAAAACGGTGCAAAGGAAGTACATGCCTATATCACGCATGGCGTGATGAGTGGTCCGGCAGTGGAACGTGTCACCAATTCGGTTATGAAATCGTTGGTTCTGACCGATACGATCATGCCCAGTACCGCAGTGACATCCGCATCCAACATTCGCATTGTTCCAACTGCGCCGATTTTTGCGCAGGCGATATTGAATATCTGGCAGGGAACTTCAGTCTCATCCTTGTTTGATACCAACAAGCTGACACCAATCTATGAGACATTATATTCGGTAGAATGAAACCTTGGTTAGCGTGGGTTTTCACCCACCCTACGCCATCTCTGCTAGTACAGTTCCCAGTCATCGTCATGTTCCAATGGCCCAATCGCTATCCACGAAGCACGAATTCGGGCGACCCGGCTGTCACCCCAGGTACGAAATACTACATCAAACCCGGTCTTAGTCACGTTTTCTGCGGAAATTGCGGTGCGGATTGGCGGATCAGTGGCGATGTCCAGTAACGACATTGAGATATGGACGCTGGGCTCACTGTTGTATTCGGCGCTGAATTTTACCGGCACACGACGTTCACGTGGACCGTTTCCGCTCCACATCTCGCCGCCGTTTTCAAAGTCTGAAAACAACATTACTTCATTTTGATCGATACCAATCTGGTGATTTGTGATGCGTTTCATACCGTAGCTATAACCGTCAGTTGCGGAAAAATTGCCTTGATAATGTGGTAACATTTTGACCAACAAAAAACCGGCCCAATCTCTGGGCCGGTTAATGTCTCACTAACTTTCAAGCAATCGCCCGGCTATCACACACCCAAAGCTGTCCGCAAAGCCGCCAAATCTGCCAGCAACTTGTCTGACATATCCTTGGATGCGCCGCTATGGCCAACGGCCGCGGCCTCAGCGTCAGCAACCAGGGCGTCAATATCTGCCCCTGTCATTTCAGCTGCGGGTACTGCCTTTTCCGCCAGCACAGATGTGCCACCCGAAGTGATTTCAGCAAAGCCACCGGTCACAGCATAGTTGTCTGTACCGTCTGGCCCCGTCACCGACAGAATGCCAGGACGCAGCGTGGTAATGATCGGCGCATGATCAGGCATTGCCGTCATATCGCCATCGGCACCGGGAATGTGAACTTCGCTGGCCAGATGCGACGCAAGACGACGCTCGGGCGAGACCAGATCAAACTGCATTGTATCTGCCATGAGGCATGCTCCTAATTAGGCGGCGTCTGCGGCCATACGTTCGGCTTTGGCGATCACTTCCTGGATGCCACCAACCATATAGAACGCAGCTTCGGGAAGGTGATCATACTCACCTGCCACAACGGCTTTGAACGACGAAATGGTTTCTTCCAGAGGCACCTGAACACCATCGGAACCAGTGAACACTTTGGCCACGTCAAACGGCTGCGACAGGAAGCGCTGGATTTTCCGGGCGCGGGCAACGGTCAGTTTGTCTTCTTCTGACAACTCGTCCATGCCAAGGATCGCGATGATATCCTGAAGCGATTTATAGCGCTGCAAAATCCCCTGAATATCACGGGCAACGTTATAATGCTCTTCACCGATCACAGCAGGGTCCATCAGACGCGATGTGGAATCAAGCGGGTCAACCGCAGGATAGATACCAAGCTCGGAAATCGCACGGGACAGAACGGTTGTCGCGTCAAGGTGCGCAAACGATGTCGCAGGCGCCGGGTCGGTCAAGTCATCTGCAGGCACGTACACGGCCTGAACCGATGTAATCGAGCCAGCTTTGGTCGATGTAATCCGTTCCTGCATGGTGCCCATGTCGGTCGCCAGTGTTGGCTGATAGCCCACAGCGGACGGGATACGACCCAAAAGCGCCGAAACCTCGGAGCCCGCCTGAGTAAACCGGAAGATGTTGTCAACAAAGAACAAAACGTCAGCACCGGTTTCATCGCGGAACTGTTCGGCCAATGTCAGACCGGACAAAGCAACCCGCATACGCGCACCGGGAGGTTCGTTCATCTGACCATAAACCAGCGCAATTTTCGACTTGGTCAGGTCTTCAGGAACGATAACACCGGATTCGATCATCTCGTGGTAAAGGTCGTTGCCTTCACGGGTCCGTTCGCCAACGCCCGCAAACACCGACACACCCGAGTGTACCTTTGCGATGTTGTTGATCAGTTCCATGATCAGAACGGTTTTGCCAACGCCGGCACCGCCGAACAGGCCAATCTTGCCGCCCTTGGTGTAAGGGGCCAACAGGTCCACAACTTTGATGCCGGTTTCCAGCAGCTCGGATTCAGTGGACTGCTCGGAAAATTCCGGCGCATCCGCGTGAATAGGGCGACGGGCGTCTTCGCCAACTGGGCCTTGTTCATCCACGGGCTCACCAACGACGTTGATGATACGGCCCAAAGTTGCTGTGCCAACAGGCACCGAGATCGGCGCGCCTGTGTCCTCAACCGGGGCACCACGAACCAGACCTTCGGTCGCGTCCATCGCAATACAGCGCACGGTGCTTTCACCGAGGTGCTGTGCGACTTCCAAAATCAGGGTTTTGTCGTTGTTAACAGTTGTCAGCGCGTTCAGAATCTCTGGCAGTGCGTCCTCGAATTGAACATCGACAACAGCGCCAATGATCTGAGTGACTTTGCCTTTTGCATTCGCCATTTTACGTCTCCGGTTGTCTTCTTAAAGCGCCTCAGCGCCTGAAATAATTTCAATCAGCTCGTTGGTGATCACGGCCTGACGCGAGCGGTTATACTCGATTGTCAGCTTGTCGATCATTTCGCCCGCATTGCGCGTGGCGTTATCCATTGCGCTCATCCGTGCACCCTGCTCGGACGCTCCATTTTCCAGCAAGGCGCTGAAAATCTGGGTGGCGACTCCGCGGGGCAGCAGATCGGCCAAGATGGCCTCTTCGCTTGGTTCATAGTCATAAACCGTGCCGTCGCTGTCGCCCGAGTCCTCGAATGTGGCCGGGATGATTTGCTGCGCCGTTGGGATTTGCGACACCACATTGACGAATTTCGAGAAGAAAATCGTTGCGACATCGAACTCAACTGCATCAAAGCGGTCCAGAACGTCCCGGGCAATGCCCTGAGCGTCCGAATAGGCAACGCGTTTGACCTCGGTCAGGTCGACATGGCCGACAAACATATCGCCAAAGTCACGTTTCAACGAATCGCGACCCTTTTTGCCAACAGTCAGCATTTTGACAGTCTTGCCTTGGGCGATCAGCTCATTTGCATGGGCACGCGCCAGTTTGGCGATGTTGCCGTTAAAGCCGCCGCACAATCCGCGTTCTGCTGTCATCACAATCAACAACTGAACCTGATCGCTGCCAGTGCCACCCAACAATTTGGGGGCACTTTCGTTGGTTCCAACGGACGCGGCCAGCCCTGCCATCACGGCGTTAAACCGTTCTGTATAGGGGCGGGCCTCGACTGCCGAGTCCTGCGCGCGGCGAAGTTTCGCCGCGGCAACCATCTGCATGGCCTTGGTGATCTTGCGGGTCGATGTGACCGACTCGATCCGTGTTTTAAGGTCTTTAAGATTTGGCATTGCCGCGTCTCTCCTTAAGCGAAGTCTGCTGCAAACTCGTCGAGTGCGGCCTTGATCTGATCTTCAACATCCCCTTTGATTTTGGGGTCGTCATTGGTCAGCATGTCCAGCAAAGACTGGTGTTTGCCACGCAGATACGCCAGCATTCCAGCCTCATAGCGGCCAACGTCTTTCACGTCGATGACATCAAGATAGCCTTTGGTGCCAGCGTAGATGACGCAAACGATTTCAGAGTTGGTCAGGGGCGAATACTGCGGCTGTTTCATCAGCTCGGTCAGACGCACACCCCGGGCCAGCAATTGCTGGGTCGCGGCATCAAGGTCAGAACCAAACTGCGCAAACGCAGCCATTTCGCGATACTGAGCCAGTTCCAGTTTCACCGGACCGGCAACCGAACTCATCGCTTTGGTCTGAGCAGAAGACCCCACACGAGACACCGACAAACCTGTGTTCACAGCCGGGCGAATACCCTGATAGAACAGTTCGGTTTCAAGGAAAATCTGACCGTCGGTGATCGAAATCACGTTGGTTGGAATAAACGCCGAAACGTCGCCACCCTGAGTTTCAATAATCGGCAGCGCGGTCAAAGACCCGGAACCATTGTCTTCGTTCAGCTTTGCAGACCGCTCGAGCAGACGCGAGTGCAAATAGAAAACGTCACCTGGATAAGCCTCACGTCCTGGAGGACGACGCAGCAACAGCGACATCTGACGATAAGACACGGCCTGTTTGGACAAATCATCATAGACGATCAGTGCGTGGCGGCCATTATCGCGGAAATGCTCGGCCATGGCGGTCGCAGCATAAGGCGCGAGGAACTGCAAAGGTGCAGGCTCGGACGCGGTTGCGGCCACAACGATGGAATATTCCATCGCACCGAACTCTTCCAGTTTCTTCACCAACTGCGCAACGGTCGACCGTTTCTGGCCAATCGCAACATAAACGCAGTACAATTTCTTACTTTCGTCGTCGCCTGCGGCTTCGTTGATGGATTTCTGGTTCAGGATGGTGTCCAGAGCCACGGCAGTTTTACCTGTCTGACGGTCACCAATGATCAGCTCACGCTGGCCACGGCCAATCGGGATCATCGCATCAACCGATTTCAGACCTGTCGCCATCGGCTCGTGTACCGATTTACGTGGGATGATGCCGGGTGCTTTAACGTCTGCAACGCCGCGGGTTTTGGTTTTGACTGGGCCTTTGCCGTCAATTGGATTACCCAGACCATCAACAACACGGCCCAAAAGTTCGTCACCAACCGGCACGTCCACGATTGAATCGGTGCGCTTGACGATGTCACCTTCTTTAATATCCCGGTCAGACCCGAAGATAACAACACCAACGTTGTCCGCCTCAAGGTTCAGGGCCATGCCCATGATACCACCGGGGAATTCGACCATTTCACCGGCCTGAACATTGTCGAGCCCGTAAACGCGGGCGATACCATCACCAACGCTCAGAACCCGGCCAACTTCGGCCACTTCGGCCTCTTGGCCAAAGTTCTTGATCTGCTCTTTAAGGATCGCAGAAATTTCTGCGGCTTGGATACCCATTTATCCGACCTCTTTCATTGCATTCTGAAGGGATGCGAGTTTCGAGCGGATCGAGGTATCGATCATCTTGGAACCCACTTTAACGACAAGACCGCCGATGAGGCTATCATCGACGGTCGCATTGATAGTTACAGTCTTGCCAACCGTGCGTTTCAGCGTCGCGGCGAGCTTTTCTGTCTGTGCCTTAGTCAGAGCCTTGGCGCTGATCACATCGGCAGTCACTTCGTCGCGCTGTTCCGCCAGCAGATCGCGCAGGGCGCTGATCAGTTGTGGCAACACGAACAGGCGGCGTTTCTCGGCCATCAGACCCAAAGTGTTTTCCAACTCGGGCGAGACACCCATCTTTTTGGCAATGGCATCAATCGCAGTACCCTGCTCGGCACGCGAGATAAGTGGCGAAGAAATCAGATTACGCAGATCGGCGTGGTCCCCAAGGGCAATTGCCAGATCATTGACGCTGGTTTCCAGACCGTCGAGATTTGCATTATCTTGCGCAATCTCAAATACAGCGGTTGCATAGCGTTTCGCAATGCTTGCGGAAATCGAAGCTGGTTCGGACACATCCACCCTTTCGAAAGCAGGCCCCGAAACAACGCAAAAACTGCGCGTCCGGGGCGTGACACGGCCCTGTCTTACAACAAAGCGTTAAAATCAGCGTCGATGTAACAGAGCATTGGGCACCCCGCAACATAGTTTAGTGGTAATTGCATGGTTATAGATTGTGGAATTTCAATACCTTACCAAAAGTGCGACCGTTTGTGTCGGATTATATCCTCTCAAACTCATGTTTTGGATGTAAATTTTGCGATTCCTTGGCTGATTTGGGGGCCTTATCGGGTTCGTCAGTTTATTGGGTGTTCGTAGGGACTAGACCGCAATTGATGTGAATCGTTGGTGCAGGGACTAGACCGGCTTGGCCTTTGGCTCGACGATACCTTCTAGTCTTCCTATCGCCCGGCGCTTGGGACTGAGTTTGGTTTTGGCCTTTGGCGGATAAACCCGCTTTGAGGCTTCAACGATAATCGCACCGCCAGCAATCGACCG
>PIVL01000138.1 GCA_003354145.1 Paracoccaceae bacterium | reverse complement strand
TAATGACAAAATCCTGAATATTTAATTGGTCAAAACATGCCGGGAAAGGCAAGTTTTGCCAGACTAGGAGGAACCACTATGACTGTCACCGAAATACGTCCCAATATCGAGCACTGGCAGGAACGGGTCGACTTGGCCGCCGCATTCCGCTGGACTGCGCGCCTGAACATGCATGAGGGCGTGTCGAACCATTTCTCTTTGGCGATCAATGATGACGGCTCAAGGTTTCTGATGAACCCAAATCAGGTGCATTTCTCGCGGATAAAGGCGTCTGATCTGATTGTTGTGGATGCCAATGATCCTGAGACACTGGAAGGTCCAGACGCCCCGGACCCAACTGCGTGGGGATTGCATGGCGGGGTTCACGGCCATTGCGCCCATGCCCGGTGCGCGATGCATGTGCATTCCATTCATGCGACTGTTCTGGCCAGCCTTGCAGACAGCCGTCTGCTGCCGATTGACCAGAATAGTGCCATATTTTTCAATCGTTATGTCATTGATGATGGTTATTCCGGGTTGGCGTTAGAAGATGAAGGTCGGCGTTGTGCAACGTTACTGACGGATCCAAAGCAAAAAGTGATGATCATGGGTAACCACGGTATCCTAGTGATTGGCGACACGGTGGCCGAGACATTCAATCGGATGTATTTCTTTGAACGCGCTGCCGAGACTTATATCCGGGCGCTGCAAACCGGTCAGCCTTTGCGCATACTATCCGACGAAATTGCGGAAAAGACCGCCCGTGAGATCGAAGAGTATCCGGAACAGGATGTGCGTCATCTGGCCGAATTGAAGGGCGTTCTGGACGACGAGGGGTCGAACTACGCCACCTAAGATGCGTGGGTTTCACCCACCCTACACCCCAGATTATCGGAAAGCGCCAGCATGCAATATGGTCTGACAGACGAACAGGAAATGATCGCGGCGACTGTACGCTCTTTTGTTGAAAATGAAATCTATCCACACGAGGATTTGGTTGAACGCACCGGGGAAGTCCCCGCCGAGATCGCACAAGAGATCAAGCGCAAGACAATTGAGTTGGGGTTCTATGCCTGTAACTTTCCCGAATCTGTAGGCTGCGCTGGTCTGAACCATATGGAATTTGCGCTGGTTGAACGGGAATTGGGGCGCGGGTCAATGGCGCTAAACCATTTCTTTGGGCGCCCGCAGAATATCCTGATGGCCTGCGAAGGTGACCAGATTGAGCGGTATCTGATGCCTGCGGTACGGGGCGAGCGGATGGATGCGCTGGCTATGACAGAACCCGGAGCTGGTTCGGACGTGCGTGGCATGAAATGTGCGGCGGTGCGGGACGGGGGTGATTGGGTCGTGAATGGGACCAAACACTTTATCTCGGGGGCGGATCATGCGGATTTCATCATTGTGTTTATTGCAACAGGTGAAGATCAGACTCCGAAAGGCCCCAAAAAGCGGATCACTGCGTTTTTGGTTGATAGGGGAACGCCTGGATTTACCATTCGCGATGGGTATAAATCGGTCAGCCATCGTGGCTATAAGAATATGATCCTGGATTTTGACGATTGCCGCCTGCCGGATGCGCAGGTGTTGGGCGAGATTGATGGCGGCTTTGCGGTGATGAACACGTGGCTTTACGCGACGCGGATCACTGTGGCGGCCATGTCGGTGGGCCGGGCGCGGCGGGTGTTTGATTATGCGTTGGAATATGCGGCGACACGAGAACAGTTCGGCCAGAAAATCGGCAAATTTCAGGGTGTGTCGTTTCAGATTGCCGACATGATTACCGAAATTGATGCTGCGGATCTACTGACTTTGGCAGCGGCGGAACGGTTGGACAAAGGTCTACCTGCGAACCGCGAAATTGCTTCGGCCAAACTATATGCGTCAGAGATGCTGGCCCGAGTCACGGATGCCGCAATTCAGGTGCATGGTGGTATGGGGTTGATGGATGACTATCCGCTGGAACGGTTTTGGCGCGATGCGCGTGTTGAGCGGATTTGGGATGGGACGTCTGAAATTCAACGTCACATCATAAGTCGGGAACTGTTGCGAGCTTTGGGGGCATGAAGGCAACGGTGGTGTCAAAAATCGCACACACATTTCCTCGCCGCAAACACGAAAACCCTTTTGGACGGTTGACCCAATGACTGACCTGAGCCGATTGTTGAACCCAGCTCAGATTGCGGTAATCGGGGGCGGAGCATGGTGTGCTTCGATCGTCAGTGCGGCGCAGCGCATTGGGTTTGAGGGTGAGATCGTTCCCGTTCATCCCAGCGGTAAAGTGATCGCGGGCAAAACATCTGTAAGCCGCGTTGAAGATATTCCCGGTCCGATTGATGCTGCATTTATTGGCATCAACCGACATGCAACCATTGAGGCGGTAGCGTCATTGTCTGCACTTGGTGCTGGAGGTGCTGTGTGTTTTGCATCCGGTTTTTCTGAAGCATTGGCAGAAGATGAAAACGGGAGTGATCTACAGGCGCAATTGATTGCGGCCGCCGGAAATATGCCAGTGCTGGGACCAAATTGTTATGGGTTCATCAATGCGTTGGATCAGGTGGCGATTTGGCCGGACCAGCACGGGATGCGTTCGGTTGAAAGCGGTGTTGCCATCCTGACCCAATCGTCAAACATTGCGATCAATCTGACGATGCAGCAACGCGGATTGCCAGTCGCCTATATGGTAACATGTGGCAACATGGCCCAGACCAGTCAGGCCGCGATAGCAAACAGTCTATTGGATGATCCGCGGGTTACTGCGATTGGACTGCATATCGAAGGTTTTGGTGATCTACGTGAGTGGGAGGCACTGGCGCAAAAGGCATTTGCGCGAGGGATCCCATTGGTCGCGATCAAGGTCGGTGTTTCAGATCAGGCGCAACAAGCGACGGTCTCGCATACCGCGTCACTTGCCGGAAGCGATGTTGGCGCACAGGCATTTCTTGACCGGTTGGGCATTGCGCGATTGCGTGACTTGCCGGCATTTCTTGAGACATTGAAGTTGCTGCATTGCACTGGTCATCTGGCGTCAA
Organism: Paracoccaceae bacterium; assembly: GCA_003354145.1. Taxonomy (GTDB): domain Bacteria; phylum Pseudomonadota; class Alphaproteobacteria; order Rhodobacterales; family Rhodobacteraceae; genus NORP181. The sequence goes on along the minus strand of PIVL01000138.1, from coordinate 8,282 downwards.
ACCGGATTTCATCAATCAGTTGTTCAGGTGGCGAGGCAAGCCTGATTGCGGATTTGGCTGATGCACGTGATTTGGATTTCCCTCCTTTGAGCGAAGCTCAGACTGATAGGCTTCGGGCTGCGCTGGGACCGATGGTCGCTTTGGCCAACCCATTGGATTACCACACTTATATCTGGCGTGATTCTGAGGCGATGACCAATGCCTGGTCCGGTATGACTGGCGACGGAATTGCCATGACGTTCAGTATTGTCGACTATCCCCATACTGACGCCAAAGACTGGGAATGTGCGACAAAGGCGGCACTGGGCGTACGCAAGACAGGCGCTCCTTTTGCTGTTGTCGCAACTTTGCCAGAACTGATGCCGGAACATGTTGCACGCACACTTATGCAGGGCGGCGTTGTAGCAATCATGGGGTTAAGCGAAGCTTTATCAGCGGTCGAGGCCGCCACGCGCCTGCATGAACCGGATCCAGTTCCGGTTTTGCTCCCGAGGACGGCAAAGGCCAATGTGACGCTGTCTGAGGTTGAGGCGAAACAAGCGCTGTACGAACACGGGATCACTATCCCAAATTTTCGTGTGGCGGTGGGTGGTCAAAATGCTGGTCAGGTGGCGTTGGACTTGCAGCCGCCTTTGGCGATCAAAGGTGTCGGACTGGCACATAAGACCGAACAAGGGGCAGTGAGGTTGGGGTTGAACGCCGAAGAGATTGCCAAAGCCGCAGATCAGATCGGCACCCAGGAGGTTTTGATCGAAGAGATGGCGAGCGGTGGTGTCGCTGAAATCTTGATCGGTGTTACCCGCGACCCAGCGAATGGATATGTGCTGACGCTGGGTGCCGGAGGTGTGTTGACCGAAATACTTGACGATACGGAGTCTTTGCTGGTGCCAAGCCGCATAGATCAGATTGAAAATGCAATAATGCGCCTGAAATGCGCGCCATTGCTAAGCGGGTATCGCGGAAAACCGGCCGCTGATATGGCAGCAATCATGACGGCTGTTCAGGCCGTTCAAGACTATGTAATAGCTAATGCTGACACGGTCAGCGAAGTAGAAGTTAACCCGCTGATCTGCACGCCCAACAAGGCAATTGCAGTCGATGCACTGATCCGAAAGGCATATTGATGTCCCCTTTAAAAACCGAACGCAAAGGCGCGATCCTGCTTGTTACTCTTGATCGGCCCAAGGCCAACGCAATTGATTTGCAAACCTCTCGTATCATGGGCGAGACATTTCGGACGTTTCGCGATGATCCGGAATTGCGGGTGGCAATCATTACCGGTGGCGGCGACAAATTTTTTTGCCCCGGCTGGGATCTAAAGGCTGCTGCAGATGGTGACGCGGTAGATGGGGATTATGGTGTCGGCGGTTTTGGCGGATTGCAGGAACTGCGCGACATGAACAAGCCGGTCATTGCGGCAGTCAATGGGATTGCCTGCGGTGGTGGGCTGGAACTGGCTCTGAGTGCCGACATCATTCTGGCGGCGGACCACGCCAGTTTTGCGCTGCCCGAGATCCGTTCGGGAACGGTAGCAGATGCGGCCAGTGTCAAGCTGCCCAAACGCATTCCCTATCACATCGCAATGGAGTTGCTATTAACCGGTCGCTGGTTTGATGTAGACGAGGCCCATCGTTGGGGGCTAGTCAACGAAATCGTTCCAGCCGCCCAATTGTTGGACCGCGCATGGGAATTGGCGCGTTTGCTCGCAAGTGGTCCACCGCTGGTCTATGCTGCTATCAAAGAGATTGTGCGCGACGCCGAGGATGCAAAATTTCAAGATGCGATGAATCACATAACTGGCCGACAGTTGCGCAGTGTTGATGCGCTCTATGCGTCCGAAGATCAGCTAGAGGGTGCGCGGGCATTTGCAGAAAAACGTGATCCGGTTTGGAAGGGGCGTTAGCCAGCGCTTTCTTCTGAATTCACATTGGAATCATAAAAATCAACAAGCTCTGTCAATTCTGCCAGCAATTCTTGTCTGGTTATGACCAGCTTTTCAGCAAGATTTTTACGCGTCCGCAACACCACCCAAGCGCGGAGTTCGTGGGTCAATTGGCGTCGAAAATCGTGGAAGCTCAACGAAAGGCGACCAAATATGGGACCCGCCAAAAATACAGTAGCTCCCGTGATCCACCCCCAGGTTGGACCAAGGTATGGGGCGCTAATCAACAGGGCAATCACCGCTTGCAATGTCCAGAAAAGCGGAAACACAAATACACTGGAAAAAATCAACCAGGTGGCGCGTTTGTCAGGGTCGTTCTGCCGCCCAACGAAGGCCGATATCTGCAGCGGGATCAGATTCAGCACAGTCCCAATCAAAGATAATGGCAATCGTATCGCAAGTTTGAAAATAGAACACAGCACAAACCCCAATGCGGAAAAAACTGAATAAGTCGCCGCAAGCTGTCGATCCTTTAAGCCGACGGTAGACAAAAGCTGGTCATACTCGGTCATAGCTTGCCAGAATGTGGCGGTGCGCTCGGGATAGTTTTTCCGCATCCAGTGATATCCCTGCGCAAAACCACGCCGCATTTCTACTGCCTCAACAAAGTCGACTTCGGTTGCCGGATCAAGCTCTGCGTAGCTCCAAATATCGGCAGTTCTCCCAACCAGACGGGCCTCTTCCCAAGTGTCGAAGCTAGGTGAGACAGCGATCAGCCCCTCGTGAATTCGCTGACATAACTGGCGAACGTATTTTGTGCGTTCAGAATGTTTTGCCTGCCGGTAATTTTCAACGATATCTGAAATTTTCAGAGGATCACCAATTTGCATCAAAACGCGTGAACGGAACTTACTTTTGGCCTCAAAATTCAACCCAACCGGAATAATGGAAATGTAAAGTGGACCGTGATGCCGTTCCGACTCAAGCGCGATGCGCGCTGTGCCGGATTTCAACGGTTTGATGAACGGGTCATTGTGGCTGACGCCTTCTGGAAACAACGCTAAAACGCCACCAGCGGTCAGTAATTCCCGAGAAGATATAACAGCGTGTCTGTTTCGAGTGTTACCTGCTCTTCGATCTTGTCGGCGAAACACTGGCATGACCCCAGCGGCGTTCAGCAGGGGCACCAGTGGTTTGTAGTCCCATATCGTGCTTGCAGCCAACATACGTGGCATTCGTGGAAGGTAGGTGGTGATAAATCCGCCGTCCACCAAACTGTTTGAGTGTTTGGCAACAATGATGACTGGGCCGGTTTTCGGAATCCGATCTTTGCCGGTAATTTCGATCTGGCGAAAAAAAACAGTGAACACATAGCGACCCAGCCAGCGCAAAAAGGCGTCGGTTTTTGGTCGGGGTGGCTGATCCCCTGCTCGGGGCTCTTGCATGGGCAAGGTAATGGCCTTTGGTCAAATGATTAGATCTAAATGGTGGTAGTCTAGGTTGAATCAGGTTGTACAGGCAATATGATTTGACCGCACTTGAATTGCTACGATTTTTCAAACAAGGCAATCTGCGCCACGTCGTCTTTGTGGAATCCGGTTGCCAAGTCACCGTAAATCGGTGTCTCAGCAAGGGTCAGTTTCTGTATCCGGCCTTGCGTCAAAGCTCTGAATTTTGTGCCAAAACCAGAAGTTTCAAAATGTTTGGCGTTGATCGAAATGGCAAATTGCGCACCATGGCGGGCAACACGTAGCAATGCATCAATAGCGTCCGGGCCAAGATGGCCAGTGGTAAATGTACCTGAGGATACGATGCCAGAATAGCTCTCGGCGGCCACTGGAATCCCTTGGGTCAGATCCGCCTCAATGGCATCGCGATAGATGTCCTTGCGCATGGCTTGCTGCAACATCTCGGCGCTGATATCGGTGGCGTCAATAGGTCCAACACCCAGCCCGGCCAACACGGTGCCGCATAGTCCCGTGCCTGCGCCTACGTCCAGTACCGGACCCTGACCGCCTGCGGCCACAAAGGCGCGGGCGGTGTGGATATGAAGTTGATAGTCTTCGCGCGCCGCAAAATCGGCGTCATAGTCACCAGCCCATTCGCCATAAAGCCGTTTGGAATCATCCGGCGATTTTAGCGCGTAGGCGGCTTTCAGGTCAGGTGGCTTATCGGTCATATACCCATGAAACTCCGAAACCGTATGAAAAATCAAGCCGCGTCGAAATCTAACACCAGATTGTCAGAGGTCGGGCGTGTCTGGCAGGCAAGTGTAAACCCGGCCTCAAGTTCCCAGTTTTCAAGCGAATAGTTCGTCGCCATTTCCGCCGTCCCCCGCGCCACTTTGCAGCGACAGGTACAACACATACCACCCTTGCAAGAAAACGGCAGTTCTAATCCCTGACGCGCCGCGGCATCCAACACAGTGTTGTCTTCGGACTCGACCTGAAACATGCGAGTGGTGCCATCCAGCACGACGGTAACAGAGACACCCTCGGCTGCGGCCGCCAATGCGGCAGCCGAGGGCGCACGCTGGGTTTCGCCATCCTGATAATACCGCTCGGAGTGGATAAGCGTCGGGTCAGTGCCATGGTCAGTCAGCGACTGGGTCACATCTTCGATCATTTCACCCGGCCCACACAGGAACACGCCATCGGTTTGTCCAAGCTCAATCGCCCCAGCATTGGCTAATAAGATCACCTTGTCTCCGGTAACACGGCCATTCAGCAACGCCACATCCTGCATTTCGCGGCTAAGGATATGGATCAGGGTAAACCGGTTCAGATACTGATCTTTCAATGCGTCCAACGCACCACGGAACATGATGCTGTCAGTTTGGCGATTGCCATAAACCAGTGTCACACTACCTCCGCGCGCCAATGTGTCCGAAGCGATTGCAACCATCGGTGTGATCCCGGATCCGGCGGCGATCAGCACGATATTGGTCTCGTCTTTGCAAACAAACCGCCCCTCTGGCGGCATCACGGACAAAGTTGCACCGGCTTTCAGATCTTGGGCAAAGGTCGAGAATACACCATCCTCAACCTGCTTGACGCCAACTGTCAAAGCCGAGCTTTGGACCGAGGCGATCGAATAAGACCGGCGCACATCCTGCCCATCGATAACAGTGCGCAACGTCAAGTATTGGCCCGGCTGAAAGGTAAATGTTTCGGCCAGATCATCGGGCACATCAAAGCTGATGGCCACCGCATCAGGTGTTTCATTGCGAATTTCGCGGATTGTCAGGTCGTGGAACATCTTAGCCTCTTCAAATGCATTTGAAATAGTCGAACGGCTCAGCACACGCGGTACAGCGATACTGTGCCTTGCACGCGGTCGAACCAAATTCCGACAGTTTTTCGGTCGCCGTACTGCCGCATTGCGGGCAGGCCACGGTGGTTTCACCAAACAGCGCCAGTTTAGAACCCGAAGACTTTTCAGGCGGTGCAATGCCATACTCGCGCAGTTTCTCGCGCCCGGTTTCGGAAATCCAATCGGTGGTCCAGGGTGGAGACATCACTCTCTCGATCCGGGCCTTGAACCCTGCGTCCAGCAGCGCGGTTTCAATTGCCAATTCGATGGCCAGAACCGCCGGGCAACCGGAATAGGTTGGGGTAACGCCAGCAACGGCCACCCCATCCTCAAAGCGAAGCCAGCGCAGAATGCCAAGCTCTTCAACGTTGATGCACGGCACTTCGGGATCGGGAACCGAGGCCGCTACTGACCAGGCAAGCGCTTGGTCTGGATGGGTTTGCACCGCTACCACGACGCCCCCGGATGGGCGCGATAGACTGACTGCATTTCGGCCAGCATATGGCCCAGACCTTCACCATGTTTACCGCTGCGCCCGCCAGTTTGCGGAAACTTGGTTTCAGGAAGTTCAAGTCCCGCCTCGGCAAAAATATGCGATACAGTGGCCGTCCAGTCCGAGCGAATTGCGGCACGATCTGGCAGCTCGCTGACAGCGTTCCCTTCAAACAGCTCATCGGTGTAGATGGCCAAGGCAGAAACTGCATCCTGCATCCGCCGCGCGCTTTCTTCGGTGCCATCGCCCAACCGGATCACCCATTCTCCGGCGTGGCGAATATGATAGGCCATTTCCTTGACCGCCTTACCGGCAACCCCACGCACCACTTTGTCCTCACTGTTCAACGCAGCCTGCCAATAGGGTTCCATGAACGCAGCAAAGAACAATTGACGCAGCATGGTATGGGCAAAATCGCCATTCGGACGTTCGACCAGCAGGCAATTGCGATATTCTCGTTCGCCGCGCAAATAGGCCATGTCATCTTCGGACTGACCTTTGCCTTCCAGCTCAGCCGCATATTCATATAGCGTTCGCGCTGTACCGATCAGATCCAGCGCCATATTCGGCATCGCTAGATCTTCCTCAAGCATTGGCGCGTGGCCGCACCATTCCGATACCCGATGCCCCAGCACCAGATGATCATCCGCCAACTCAAGGATCGCACCCGCCAAAGTCATCACATATGCCCCACTTCTTCGGGGATTTCATAGAATGTTGGATGGCGATAAATCTTGTCACCTGTAGGTTCAAAATTTTCTGCTGCCTGATCAGGGTCACTTGCTGTAATGGCCACCGATGGGACCACCCAGATCGAATTACCTTCGCCGCGGCGCGTATAAACATCGCGTGCCGCCTGCAGCGCCATCACCTCGTCCGTCGCGTGCAGAGATCCGACATGTTTATGTGCAAGGCCATTGCGTGGCCGAATAAACACTTCCCAAAGCGGTACTTCGTTGCTCATGACAATTTCTTTCTATTGTTCAAAAATGTTCCAAGGTCGGGCAGCCGCTTATTCGGCCGCCACTTTGCGCGCCTGGCGTTTTTCAGCATGGGCCAAAGCGGCCTCACGCACCCAGGCACCATCTTCCCAAGCCTTGCGCCGGTCCCGAATCCGGTCGCGCGCCATTGGCCCGTGGCCTTTGACGACCGCCCAGAACTCGTCCCAGTCGATTTTGCCGTGGTCATAGCCGCCTTTGTCTTCGTTCCATTTCAGGTCGGGATCCGGCAACGTCAGCCCCAGATATTCGGCTTGCGGTACTGTCGCGTCGATGAATTTCTGCCGTAATTCGTCGTTGGAAAATCTTTTGATCTTCCACTCCATGTTCTGATCCGAATGCTGACTGTCGCTGTCATGCGGACCAAACATCATGATCGACGGCCACCACCAACGGTTCAGGCTGTCCTGTGCCATTTCCCTTTGCGCAGGTGTACCCTGTGCCAGCTTCATTACAATTTCATAGCCTTGGCGCTGATGAAAGCTCTCTTCCTTGCAGACCCGGATCATTGCCCGCGCATACGGCCCAAACGAACAGCGGCATAGCGGGATCTGATTCATGATCGCCGCGCCGTCTACCAGCCAGCCAATCGTGCCCATGTCGGCCCAGCTTAGAGTTGGATAGTTGAAGATCGACGAATATTTCGCCCGCCCTTCCAGCAATTCCTCGGTCATTTGCTTACGCGTCACGCCTAGCGTTTCGGCGGCAGAGTACAGATACAATCCATGCCCGCCCTCATCCTGCACTTTGGCCAACAAAGCCGCCTTGCGTCGCAATGTGGGCGCGCGGGTGATCCAGTTGCCTTCGGGCAGCATGCCCACGATTTCGGAATGCGCGTGTTGGCCGATCTGGCGTACCAGGGTGCGGCGATACCCCGATGGCATCGGATCATTCGGCTCAACCTTTTCCTCGGCATCAATGCGTTTCTGGAACGCCGCCAGGAATTCCGGCGTTTCTTCGCTGCTGGTGTCTGAACCGATTAAGCCTTGGGAATACATGTGGGTCTCCGCCTCCGGAATAGGGCCTGCAAATTGATATTAGTAATATATGTTACGAAAATACACAAAGCAACAATTTTCGTAACACTTGCATTCCACAGAAACTAATATCATCTGAGAAACATGACTAAGACATTGCTTTCATTTGGACACGGGTTATCGGCCCGCACGCTTACTCCGCATCTGTTGGCGCAGGGTTGGCGGGTCATCGGCACCACCCGCACCTCCGACAAGGCCGAAGCGATTCGCCAGACCGGGGCCGAGGCAGTAATCTGGCCGCCCGGCAACTGCGCATCGGCCTTGAATGATGCCACTCATCTGCTGATCTCTGCAGCGCCATCGGTTGAAGGTGATCCGGTGCTGAACGCCCTGTCTGACGACATCGCAAATGCGCCTAATCTGGAATGGGTCGGGTATCTGTCCACCACAGGGGTTTACGGTGATCATCAGGGTGGTTGGGTTGACGAGACTACCCCGCTTAGCCCGGCCACAAAACGAGGTCAGTGGCGCATAAACGCCGAGGCAGCGTGGTCTGCCATCCCCGGTCTGCCTTTGCATATATTCAGACTGGCCGGTATCTATGGCCCCGGTCGCGGACC
>PIVL01000996.1 GCA_003354145.1 Paracoccaceae bacterium | reverse complement strand
CATCCGCGTGGTCATTGTTGAGCACATAGGTCCATTCACCGTCCGCATCGATACTGAAGGTACCGTAGTTCCCATCTTGAACATCGGTCTGCGCGGTAAACACCGCTTCGCCTAAATCCGGGTCGTCGACACTTAAATTACCGCCCGTCGTTAGCGTCACGTCTTCTTGCACTGCGCCTTTATCATCACCCGGAATGCTTGGCGTAATAATCGCCGCGTCGTCGGAGCCCGTGATGGTTACTGCAATTTCATGCGTGCTGCCATCCGCAGTCGCGACCGTGAAGGTGCGAACAATTGGAGTCGAGTCTGAATCTAGCGCTTGGACATCCGCGTGGTCATTGTTGAGTGTGTACGTCCACTCACCATCCGCGTCGATACTGAAGGTGCCGTAATTGCCATCTTGAACATCAGTTTGCGCGGTAAACACCGCTTCTCCTAAATCCGGATCGTCAACATTGAGGTTACCGCCGGTCGTCAGCGTCACGTCTTCTTGCACTGCGCCTTTATCATCACCCGGAATGCTTGGCGTGATAACCGCCGCGTCGTCTGAGCCCGTGATGGTCACTGCAATCTCATGCGTGCTGCCATCCGCAGTTTCTACCGTGAAAGTGCGAACGATGGGATCAGAGTCGGCGTCTAGAGCTTGAACATCCGCGTGGTC
>PIVL01000995.1 GCA_003354145.1 Paracoccaceae bacterium | reverse complement strand
GGGGTCTGCTCCGGCTGAGTGCTAAATCCTACGCTAAGAATTGAGCACGCGTTTGCCGTAACCTCTCAAGTCGCCGTTGGGATCGACGTAGCGATAAAGCGTGACGGGCTTCACACCCAACTCCTTACAGAGATCAACAACAGACGTGTCGCGGTTTGTCATGGCGGCCTGTGCCATACGCACTTGGGCCTTTGATAACGCGAACTTTCGCCCGCCTTTGCGCCCGCGCGCGCGGGCGGCGTGAAGTCCTGCCATTGTGCGTTCGCGGATCAGCTCACTTTCAAATTCAGCAAGGGCCGCGAAGATGCCGAAAGATAAGCGTCCAGCGGCTGTTGTTGTGTCGATTTGCGCTCCTTGGCCGGTCAGCACTTTGAGACCGATGCCACGATCTGACAGCGTGGTGACGGTCTTGACCAGATGATGCAGGCTGCGCCCGAGGCGATCCAGTTTCCAGATAACCAGAACATCGCCGTTCCGAAGAGCCTTGAGGCAGGCCTCGAGACCGGGCCGATCATCTTTCTTTCCCGATGCCTGATCCGAATAGATTTGGTCGTCAGGCACGTCCGCAGCGAGCAGAGCATCCTTCTGAAGGTCAAAGGACTGGCTGCCGTCTGTTTTTGAGACGCGAGCATAGCCGATCAGCATGTTTCACAAACGTTCGTTT
>PIVL01000458.1 GCA_003354145.1 Paracoccaceae bacterium | reverse complement strand
GCAATGGCCAGCCGCGCTTGAGCTATCTGAAGGCTCCGCGCCCCTGCCCATTGCTCACGCTGCGGAATAATGGCAAACAAAAGAGGAACAGAGCCCACTTAAAGATGGCCCTCACAAAAGGGGCAGGTCAGAAGGATTGCGGCGAGTCGGACAGACAGAGGGCCTTTGGGCCACGTGTATCGGAGGAATCGCTGCACATTTCAAGGCATGTCAGCCCGCGGAGGAAAAACTGTGAATGCCTCGAACGGATCAGAACGCCTGATTGCGCAGAATCTTTCCGGCCTCGCTCTTGAGCGCCTTGAGAAGGCCACCATGGAGGGTGAACTGGGCCCCGGCGAGCGGCTCAGTGAAAGCGGGTTGGCGCGGCGGCTCGGCACTTCTCGGGGCCCTTTGCGCGAAGCCATCGGACAGCTGGAAGGCCGCAAGCTGGTCACGCGTGTTTCAAATCATGGCGCGCGGGTCGTGTCGCTGTCAAATGCGGATCTGCTCGACCTGTTGCAGGTACGTGAAAGCCTTGAAGGGCTGGCATGCCGACTTGCCAGCCAAAACATGAGTGAGGCAGGGCTGGCACGGCTTGAAGACATGCTGACGGCGCATGAAAAGGCGGATGTCATGCAGGCAGGCCGCGGATATTTCCAGGACGCTGGCGACGGCGATTTTCATCAGGTCATCCTCGCAGCTTGTGGCAACGCGCGGCTGTCGGGTATGCTGGGTCAGGAACTTTATTCGCTGCTGCGGCTTTGCCGGCATCGATTGTCGATGCGTCCCGGGCGACCGGCCGAAGCGCTTGATGAGCATCGGCAGATTGTCGCTGCTCTGTGCGCTCGCGATCCTGATGCGGCCGAAGCGGCCATACGGGCGCATTTGCGCAGTAGCCGGTCGGCAGTTTTAAGACTGGATGACAAATGAGGAATTGGGTGAATGACAGACAGCTTCAACGACCGTCGCAAAGCCTTCCGGGCACGAATGAATCGCCGCGACGCCATGATCATACCCGGGGCAGGCAATGCACTGACTGCGAGGGTGATCGCTGACCAGGGATTTGACGCGGTCTATGTGACTGGGGCGGGCATTGCGAATACCTATCTGGGCGCACCGGACATCGGGCTCGTCACGTTGACCGAACTTGTGGGCACCGTCTCGGCCATCGCCGAGATCACCGACCTGCCGCTCGTGGTTGATATCGACACCGGGTTCGGCAATGCCATCAATACGCAACGCACGGTCCGTATGATTGAACGCGCCGGGGCCACGGCGATGCAGATGGAGGATCAGGTTTTTCCCAAAAAATGCGGCCACTTCGCGGGCAAAGCTGTTATTCCGCTTGAAGAAGCCGTCTCGAAGGTAAAAGCAGCCGTCGATGCCCGCGAGGATGCCAACACCCTGATTATCGCGCGCACCGATGCCCGAGCTATCCACGGTTTGGAGGCAGCGCTGGACCGCGCCGAGGCGTTCGTTGAGGCCGGGGCCGACATGACATTTGTCGAAGCACCGACATCGGTAGAGGAAATGCAAGCGATCACCGCGCGTCTGAGCGTTCCGCAGGTTGCCAATATGGTTGTGGGCGGCAAGACCCCGCTGACCGCGCAGGCCGACCTTGCCAAGCTTGGGTTTTCGCTGGTGCTTTATGCTAATACGCCGCTGCAGGCGGCCATGCGTGCGATGAGTGACGTGCTCGGCGCGCTCAAAGCCGATGGCGATGTCAGCGGTGTGATCGACAAGCTGGCCGATTTTAAAGAACGCCAGCGCCTCGTGGACAAGGACGGCTATGACGCGCTCGAGGCGCTCTACAAAATCGATTGAACCAGAACTGCCGCCACAGCTCGCTGAACTATCAAACCCCGGAAGAGTTTGCTGCAAACAGACCCTTCTAAAAAACCACAATGGCAGGGGCGCGGAGCCTTCAGATAGCTCAAGCGCCCCTGCCCATTGCTCACGCTGCCGAATAATGGCAAACAAAAGAGGAACAGAGCCCACTTAAAGATGGCCCTTACAAAAACGGCAGGTCAGGTGATCTCGGCTGAAACCACGTTGCCGAGCGTTGTGCCACCCTGCCTGATTGAGCCATTGAAATGACCGAAGCGTTTCAGCGCCCAGTCGGTCGGGGTTCCCACGCTGGAGCTGGTTGCCACCGTTTCACCCTGCGCGATCAGATTGGCAGTGGCGGTCAGAAGACTGGATCGAGCCATTTGCCAAGACAAACGGTCCAGCACGCAGCCAGTGCACATCGCGTAATGCGGCACCTCTGGCATGCCGGTCTCGATGGTCATGCTGGGCGAGGTCCAACTGCCGGACTGGAATTCATGAGTCTATGGGCCAGTGCCCGTGGTGGCCGGATCGCCGAAAGCTGCCTTCAGCCACATTCCCCAAGCCTCGGCGTCGATCGGCACAACCACATCTCCATCCGCCGTCACTGCATCCATCACCGGCGGCAGCGGATCGCGGCCATACCCCAGAAGCTCGGAATTTAACAGCGGCTGCTCAGCCCCCAGTAACGAGCTAGCAAACGGGATCCGGAAGTACCCACCCGCCGGGGCAGTGCCATAGGTTGTCTCGAACGCGAGCGCCATCTGCGCCCGCGCCCTTTGTGCGCGTGCCATTTCGTGTTTCCTTCCAAATCTTTACTGCTGTTTCTATTCAGCGCCCGGACCGTTTAGTCTCGCGCGGAAGCAGTCTGCCCATCTCCGGGCGTGACCAGAATTTAGACCGAATGGACCCTCGATAATGTCACAGACTATCGGCAC
>PIVL01000994.1 GCA_003354145.1 Paracoccaceae bacterium | reverse complement strand
TGTCGATCGGCACCACGCGGGCGGTTGGTCTGGCCGTTGGCAGCTATGCTCTAACCGGGTACGATCCACCGCTCTCGTTTGACCGCCTGATTGCGCTCGATGCGGGCTCGTATGCGGCCACTGGAAACCCGCTGGACCTATCAGCGGGTCTGGTGGCTGAACTTGACGCAGCGAGCTATGCTCTGACCGGTCAAGATATGAGTGTCGTGATTGATCGCGCTGTTGTTCTGGCGGTCGGATCTTATAACGTCACTGGCAATGCCCTTGGGGTCACGGTCCAAGACACGACTCTGGTTTCGCTGGACGCTGGATCGTTCACTCAAACCGGCAATTCTCTAGAAATTACACAACACCATACGCTGGCGCTTGTAGCTGGGGCCTACGCGGTCACTGGCGAGGCGCTGAGCGTCAACACAGCCAATACCACGACGGTTGACCTCGACCTCGGCTCATATGCTCTCAACGGGCAATCTCTGACCCTTTCAGTGCTGCGGCTCGTCGACCTCGCTGCGGGATCCTACGTGCAGACTGGCAATGCGCTTAGTCTTTCGGCAGAAATTGGAATTAGCGCCGACCTCGGATCATTCACCCAGACGGGCAATGTCCTGACCGTTTCGATAATGCGAGGCGTGGCTCTTGATGCTGGTGCCTATGCGCAGACCGG
>PIVL01000137.1 GCA_003354145.1 Paracoccaceae bacterium | reverse complement strand
AGACCAGCCAGCGTTTTTGATCGAGTTCCGTCGCTCGGCCAGATATGCCGCCAGATCGCCGGGCCTGCTATCACGAGAACCGCCATACTGGCCAAGAACAAACATCAACTCCAATCCGCAGGACGGGATGACGCCGCGCGAAACATAACCCTCCATCATTCGCACTTCTTGCGGGGTATAAAGGATATGCTGAATGCCTATCCCGGTTTCAATCGCCCAGTGATAGAACTGCTTTAGAGTCGCGTCACTTTGGCCCGCGATCATCTCGCGCAGCGCAATCGAGACCTGAGCAGGGCAAATGTCATGCACCAAGGCGCGTTGTTCTTCGGGGGAGTAACGACCGACTGCCTCTGTGGTGATCTGCACCACCATTTCAGGAACTACGACAGCCAATTCGGACAAAAGTTCGGCGTATATCCCCGCATCCAGACAGTGCTGTCCATCAAGGTCACGAACATGCGCATGAATTGCCTGCGCCCCGGCTGCAAAGCAATCTCTGGCCTCGGACACAATCTGAGGTATAGTAATAGGCAAAGCTGGATGATCCACGGCGCTCCGCCGGGCACCGGTGGGCGCAACCATGATATTCGGCAGCTTAGACATCGCCAGAGTTCCCTTCGTCGTCGAGTTCAGCTTCAAAGAACCGCTCAGGACGATTGCATTTCTTCGCCATTCAGCGTCCAGTTCTCGACAACCCTTGTACCCGATTGCTGCAACATCTTGGACACAGCGCAGTAGTGCCGAAGCTTTTCGACAACCTGCAACGCGCCCTCACGCGGGCCTTCATATTCGGCCTTGATGAACAGGGTTACCTCGGGAAAGGGTACGTCAATTGGATTTATCAGGCGGGTCCCGTGGCTGTCCATCGTCACTTTGATATCGATATCCATCGACGTGAAAGTGATCCCGTTCGCCGCGGCAAGCTTGTTCGAAATCACGTGCGTGCAGCCCAAAAGCCCGACAAACACGTACTCTACCGGCATCGGGCCTTCATCGGTTCCGCCGCGCTGGATTGGCTCGTCAATGATTGCACTTTTACCGCGCGCGTTCGCCACTGATTGTGTGCTGGACTTGTGTCCACCAGTGATGTTGAAATTCCAGATCGGTTTTTCTTTGACGATTGCCACAGTACATCCTTCTTTTAACTGCTACAGACTTAGAAAGCCCTTGATGGCGTTGATGAATGCCTCGGGTTGTTCAATATTCGACATATGCGCCGCGTTCGGCAAAACAGTCAGAGAAGCATTTGGCGTTCTATCTGCCATGTCCTGCATCACGTCGACGGGTGCCGCCATGTCGGACGCGCCAGTGATATAAAGTGTTTCCGGCTGCAAAGTGGCTAGCCCGTCCTGCAAATCCAGAGATTGCAAAAGACGTGCAACACCTTCGTAACCCGCAGGTGATGTGTTGCGGATCATTGACCGGACACCGTCCAGCGCTTCAGACTGCGCAGGTGCATCAAGGAAAGGGTCGGTGAACCAACGGCTAAGCGTCGGCTCAACCAAGGCCGCCATTCCAACTTCGTGCAGCCTTGCGATATTGCTTTCCCACATTGCCTTATAGGGCGCTGGCGCACGTGCCCGAGCATCGCAGCACACCAATCTCTTGACCTTTTCGGGTGCCCGCATCGCAAGGGCGAGCCCCGTCATACCACCCAGAGACAGACCCAGGAAATCTGCCCGTTCAATATGTAACGCGTCACAAAGAGCCAGCACATCTCCGGTCAGTTGCTCGAAATTATACGGTGCCTGACCAGCCTCGCTTTGACCGTGCCCGCGGGTATCATAGCGCAACACTCGGCGCGAAGCGCGAAGCACATCAATTTGCGGTTCCCACATCCGCCGGTCAGTCGCCAATGAGTTCGACAAAATCAGCCATGGCGCATCTTCAGGCCCCTCGACCAGATAGGATATTCCCACCCCGTCGGCACCGGGCAGCATACCAGACAGGACTTCGCTCATGTCTCTGCTCCAATTGCAATCTGCAACTGGGGCAGCACTTTCTCAGCCATCAGGATCATCGATTGCCGACCCAGATCATAGTCGGTCCAGTCCTGCCCGGCATAGACCAGATGACCAAACGGCCCGGTTACATCGCGAAACTCCAACAACTGATCTGTGACGCTGGACGGATCACCATAGATCACCAGCCGGTCCAGAACATATTCCAGCGTTACCTCTTCATCAGGCATGTTCTGGTCTTCTTTGAACAAATTCAAACGACCGCCAGCGCGCAACTTCTTCAAAAGATTGCCATAATACAGAACATAAGGGCTGTTTGGATCACGGGCGTAGTTGCGCGCAGTGGCCTGATCCTTGGCCACACAAATATTCTTGGCAACGCGCCAGTTGTTGAAATCAGCCACCCGACCGCCCTGAGCGCAGCCCTCGGCGTAGTTCGGCCAATGGGTCGCAACCCATTTTGGCAACAGAAAATTCGCCGAGATAGGTTCCCACCCACGTGCGGCCATCGCTGTGACGCCTTTGGAAAAGGGTGCCACCACTGTCCCGACGACCAGCGGATGCGGGTCCTGATAAGGTTTGATGATCGCACCTTGCCCGATCTCCGGCATCATCGTGCGTTCGGTCGAGACCTTGAAATACTCGCCTTCCAGATCGTAGGGCGGTTCGCCCTCCCAGATTTTCAAAACCATATCGATGCACTCAACAAACATGTCGTTGCGGTTTCGGTCGAGATTGCCGAAGACTTCAGCATCCGACATCAAGCCGCCAGGAGATATCCCGAAATTAAAGCGTCCCTCCAGCATATGATCCAGCATCGCCACTTCGGCGGCAACGCGGGCGGGATGCGAATTCGGCAGATTGACAGTTCCCGTGCCAAGAATGATGTCTTTCGTCTCGTAGGCAAGGCTAGCCAGAAAAGCGACGGTCGACGTAATAATCTCAGCACGGTCTGTTGTGTGTTCGCCGCAATAAGCCTCGGCAAAGCCCAGCTTGTCCGCCAGGATGAACGCTTCGCGATCTTCCTTGAAGCTTTGCGCATAGGGTTTTCCAAGTGGGTGAATCGGCATGGTGAAAAACGAGAGTTTCAAGCAACTGCTCCTGGCTTGGATCTG
Source organism: Paracoccaceae bacterium (assembly GCA_003354145.1). GTDB lineage: Bacteria > Pseudomonadota > Alphaproteobacteria > Rhodobacterales > Rhodobacteraceae > NORP181. The sequence continues at coordinate 8,318 of PIVL01000137.1, read as the reverse complement.
ATAACATCACTCTATGGCGCATCTTTAACTCCAAGCGATAATGATGTTTCATTATGATTGCCATCGTTTTTAGTAATAGCACTTTGACTACCCTCCTATCGGATTTCGTTATAGGTGACATTAAAAGACATAATTTGCAGCTTGGGTACGCATTCCCTTAATTGTCAGGGCACCGCCCCAGATAGCGAGACGAACATGAACGCGCGAACTCCAACCGACTATCCAATCGACCATGCAATCGACCCCGGCGCTTTGCGCGAAGTATTGGGGCAGTTTGCTACTGGCGTAGCTGTTGTCACCACACTTGGCGACGCCGGTGCCCCGGTGGGACTTGCCGCGAATTCCTTTGCGTCAGTATCACTTGATCCGCCACTAGTGGTCTGGAGCATTGGACTAAAGGCGCCCAGCCTGAAAGCTTTTCGCAGCCATTCTTCGTTTGCGATCAATATCTTGTGCGAGCAAAGCAAAAGTCTCGCATTGAATTTCGCACGCCCGTCCGACACAAAGTTCGCTGGTGTTGATTGGTACGCGGGGCTTGATGACGTACCCGTGCTCAACAACGCGGCGGCTGTCATCCAGTGTCGGACCGAGTCACGCATAGCGGGTGGAGATCACGAAATTTACCTGGGGCGCGTTTTTGACTTTCATCACACGAACAAATCGCCCTTGTTGTTCCACAAAGGTAATTTCGCGACCTTGGGAGACGGACTTTGAGCACCGATCAAACCACCTTCACCATAGCAATCGCTGGATTTGGATGGTGGGGCAAACACATGGCGACCCGGTTGGTCGGCCATCCTTTCCTGCACATCGCAGGCATTGTGGAGCCGATGAAGGCCAACCACGCCGCCATCGCCGAGATGGGCTTGCCAGTTTGGAGCGATCTTTCAGAGGCGCTTGTCAGGGACGACGTGGATGCGGTTATCCTGACCACGCCCAACCCGCTGCATGAAGCTCAGGTCATCCAATGCGCCCGCGCAGGAAAGCATGTGTTTTGTGAAAAGCCTCTGGGATTGACGGCCGCCAGCGCGCGACGGTCAGTAGATGCCTGCAAAACGGCAGGTGTTCAGCTTGGTATCGGCCACGAACGCCGGTTTGAACCTGCGATGTTAGCGCTGAAAGCCGACATAGACAAAAATGCACTTGGCACGATTATGCACGCCGAGGCAGCCTTTAGCCATGACAAGCTGATCCATGTGCCCAAGGGCGACTGGCGAACGAGCAAGCAAGTCTCGCCCGCTGCGGGAATGACGGCGATGGGGATTCATCTGACCGATCTTCTGATCTCATTCTTTGGGCCAGTAGAAACCGTTCAGGCGATGACGACAGACCGCTCACTGGGATGGGAGACGGGCGATGTCGTAACCGTACAACTTGGGTTTGTGGCGGGCATGACCGCGACTTTAAGTGCGGTGCTACACACGCCCCATTTCATCCGAATGCATGTTTTTGGATCCGATAAATGGGTCGAAGTGCTGAACGACTCTCACCCTGATACGCCGGATGGAATTGTGCGTGTCCTGACTGCGCAAACCGGTCATCCAGTCGAATTGAAGCAATACGCCTGGACAGACGCCGTCACCGCAAATCTGGAGGCCTTCGCCGCAGCGGCACGGGATCGCAAACCCTATCTGTTTACGCTGGATGAGATGGTACACAATATTGAAGTGCTCGAGGCGATTGCCATTTCGGCAGAGGATAAACGCACCGTGGCATTGAAGGATATTTGAATCATCAAAGGCTTCTACTTCGGCCTTTGCTGACACTAGATTCAGTCACCGGGGATGCCAAATTATCCGTTATGGCCAAGTGCGGTTTTCTCCTATAACCGGTTGTCGCGTATCAGGCTTCCACAGCTTGGCGTTTTTGCGCGACGAGATCACGGCATGGCATTACAAGCCGCAATCGCGTCGTGGCATTTGCGCGTGTCATAAGCCCCGTTTGCCGTGACGGTGCCAATATCTTGATCCGGCAGGATCTGTTCGATGATGAAGAGTGGCGTGAGATTTTGGTTGCTTGATCTCAAACAGCATCTACATAGGTGGTCCTAGTTATTCGACCAGTCAGCAGTCAATTTAAGGTGGATCAGGGATGGCGGCAACGCAGGGCTAAGACAGAACATCCAAAGGGATAAAACGTGCCCCACTATCCGGTGACCACAGCCCTTTCTTCTTTAGGTCATGGCACCAGGCATAGACCTGCCGCCGCGTCACATCGTGACGCTGTGCGACCTGTGTGACCGACGCGCCATCAACCCCGACCGACATCACAATCCCGATCTTCTCCTCATCGCTCCACCGCCGGCAACGCTCCAACCCAAGAATTTCACCACGCATCGCCACACCCCATCTAAGACACGTCGTTAACGACGCCGTTAAACACGTGTCTTAGCCCATCAGACCGAAATCAGGCTGGCGGTGCCAATGGAGCGGTTACGATTGACGGGTATTTTAGATACTTGATGTGATCCCGCTTTTCTTGACAGTTTTGCAGTTTCTTGATGTCGATGATATCAATTTTCCAATATTTTATATTCTATGGAAGCTTTCTGGCAGGAGTAAAATGAATGGAAGTCACAGGAAAGATTACATTTTTAAGGCTTTCACTGAAGCCTGTTCTGGGCGCGATCACTGCGATATCCGTTTGGGGGGCAATGACTGATGCGCACGCCGAAGACCGACCCAACATTCTCCTGATCGTCGCGGACGATCTTGGTTACTCTGATATTGGACCATTTGGTGGGGAAATTTCGACACCGGCCCTTGATGACTTGGCCCGTGATGGGCTGATGCTGACGAATTTTCACGTACTGCCCTCCTGCTCACCTACCCGATCCGTATTGCTTTCCGGGGTGGATAACCATCTCGCTGGGCTGGGAACCATGGGAGAAGTTAAAACGCCAGAGATGGAAGGTCACACAGGCTACGCCGGTTACCTGAACTTCCAGGTCGCGGCACTGCCTGAAGTGCTCAAAGCTGCTGGGTACAACACCTATATGGCTGGCAAATGGCATCTCGGACACGAAGAAGAAACGAGTCCGCACGCGAGGGGCTTTGACGAAACATTTGTTCTTGTACCCGGCGGGGGAAGCCATTGGAGTGACCAGAGGCGATTGTCGCCTCCGCAGGAGATGATCTACCGCCGCAATGGCCAGATCGTGGAATCCCTGCCCGACGATTTCTATTCGACGAAAGACTATACTGACTACTTGCTTGATTGGATTAAGGAAGACCAAGGCGACAACAAACCCTTTTTTGCTTACCTATCGTATACCGCGCCGCATGACCCCTTGCATGCGCCGAGAGAGTACATTGAGAAATACAATGGCACTTATGATGAAGGTTGGGACTTCCTTCGTGAGGAGCGTCTTGAAAGGCTAAAGGCGCTCGGGATAATTCCGGAAAGCGCACCTTCCTACCCACGGCTAGCCACCGTTGAAGAGTGGACCGAATTGCCTGTCGAGATGAGGCAAGAACGCGCCCGCGACATGGAAGTCTATGCGGCGATGATCGACTATATGGATGAGCAAATAGCGCGCATCATCGATCATTTGAAAGAAACCGGAGAGTATGACAACACTCTGATCCTGTTCTTCTCGGACAACGGCGCGAACGGCGCGCCACCAACTGCCTATCCAGGCCAGACGGAAGAGTTTCTGAATTCGTTCGACAACAGTCTGGAAAATCGCGGGTTGAGAAATTCATACATCGAGCCAGGAGCGGGTTGGGCACAGGTTAGTATGACACCTTTTCGCATGTTCAAGGCCTTCACCTCAGATGGTGGAATCCGTTCGCCGAGCTTGGTTAAGCTTCCGGGTACCGCCGAGAACGCCGGAAGCATGAACCACTCATTCTTCCATGTACGTGACATCATGCCGACCCTTCTTGATGCTGCGGGCATTGAGCCACCTCGGGAAATCGACGGGCACAAGGTGCTGCCACTACAGGGCGCATCGGTTCTTGATCTCTTTTCCGGCAAATCTCAAAGCGCATACGCAGGGGCGGATGAAGTTGGATATGAACTGTTTGGTCTGAAGGCGTACTTTTCAGGCCAGTGGAAGATATTGTGGATGCCGAAGCCCTTTGGCGAAAGTGAATGGGAATTGTTCAACTTAACGGATGATCCCGCCGAAATGAACGATCTGAGCAAAACTCACCCCGATCAGCTGCAAATGATGATTGCTCACTGGGAGTCTTACAAAACAGACAACCGCGTTATGGACGTTTCGTTTGACCTCTCGATAATGGAATAACCAAATTGGCGAAATCAACTGTGCTTGACTAACATCGATCATCAATATCTGGGGGCAACTTATTGCCTCAATAGGTTTTTTTGCAGGAATTCTTGTCCGGGAAAAGTAGGATCAGGAGACGATGAACATGTCGGAAGCTTTCAAAACGGTGTTGTCATGTCTGGATGGCACCCTTTTGGCAAGGTGAATTTATGAGATGTTTTGGCTTGGCGTTTTGGGTCAACTGGTAATCTCCCCATTTTTAACGGGGTACTATGGTGTGCTGTGTTCATCCAGTTTTAGAAGCACCCAGTCTCCAACCTGCGCCCCCGAAACGGCGCGGTTGTCTGTCCAGGTATCTACCTGACCACTGAAAAAGCCATAGTGGTGCATTCCCACCCAGGTTCCATCGAGGGTCAGAATTGGTGCACCGGAAGAACCTTCCGCAGTGTCGCAGCTATGGGCAATGTCTGTGTCGTCCCCACGGCCATCGACAGGCGCGCGCAATACGTCACAATTGATAAAGGACACCTGTTTGGGGTTGCCTGCCGGGTGTTGGATCAACACAAGCGGATCATCTGCGATCACATCTGTGGGCGTCACTGTAATCAAACCAAAATCCACGCCCGCGGGACTTCTGAGTCGCAACAGCGCCACGTCAAGTTCGAAATCTGCTTCCAGAAATTGAGCACATCGATACTGTCGGCCGAACTTCAGCTGGTTTTGAGGGTCGTACTCATATCCAAACAAAGCAACCATTGAAGAACAAACTGCCTGATCTGCGATGCAATGTTCGTTGGTGGCAAGAATGTCGTCAGACACCAGATAACCAGTGCAATTGCGTGGCAAACCGTCCCTGATAAACGACAGACGCGCCACCGGGGATGCGAATGAACGGATTTCATCGGGAACGCCCAAGTCGTTGATGTGTAGGGTTTCATCCTCGCCCCCCCAAATCGAGTAGGGCGAACCAACCTCGGCCTCAACCATAATTTTATCAAGAGTAATGCGCAGCGTTTCGGGCCGCTCAAAAGCAATCAGGGTCACGACGATATCGCCGCTATGCACGAGGCCAGTCCACAGCCCTTCGGGGCCGATATCAGCCACCGCATACGAAAATTGCCCGCCGCGCCGCCCCTCTACCGCGATGATGGCTGGGACGGTGGTGTGACCTTGGTCAACTGTGATGTGCAACCGGACAAATCCAGTGCCCAAACGAGACAACGATGCCAGCCACCATTCAGGGCCGCTAAAGGCATAATCGTCCGATGTTGCAGTGATCGACAGCGGTTCAATCCGACCCGCGATTTGTGCTTCCAGAACCTGAGCTTGTGCTTGGCCGAAGCCAAGCACAATGAGCAGGCAGAATAGAGTTACCCTCATGGCAACAACGGTGATGTGTAATCAAGGATGTCCTTGAGTTGAAATGGAATTTCCAGATTATCTGACGTCACTAGCACCGCTTCGTTTGAGCGGGTTCGCAAATCGCAATCGTTGATCCGGCGCAACGCGAACTCGTTGCGACTGCCAGCGTCATTAATCGGGGCCTCATGATAGAATACCACGTATTCTGCACGCCCCTTATCCCAATGCATGCGGCGCACATTGGCCCAATTGTATTTGATTTCGCTTCCACCATCCGGACCAGCGCATATCAACAACCCGCCACTGGGAGCGGTGACCAGTCGGCCTGAAACGGCGCGAGGCCCGTTTTCGTCGCGCAATACCAACTGCGTCGCAGCGATATTAATAGAACGGTTAACGTTCAACCTCCCGCCAAAAACTTCGTTTTGTAGTTTGCGGAACAAATCAGATGTATAGGTCAGGCGATCCTTGACCACTTTGGGTGCCAGTTGCGGGCGTGACCGCTCGGGGCCAGAAGTTAGTTCAGGATAAAGATCCTCGGCCGCTGAGATAATAAGCGATGCCGCAGCGGCGATTTGTGGGGCTGCCATCGATGTACCGGACATTCGGCCAAAGCGGTCGTTGCGAACTGTACTTAACACGTTTTCGGCAATACCCGCGATTTGGAAGGCAGGTTGCCAGGTTTCAACGTCGCGGCGGATGGCATAATTCGAACCTTGTTCGCCACTCACCCAGAGGCCAGGAGCGTCTTTGTTACGGTCAAGGCCGACCACAGTTATAACATTATCAAGAGCAGAGAGACAGGCGGGTATCACGGGGCACCCAATTGGCGTCCCGTCGCCCAGTTGGGTTCCTGAATTGCCAGCTGCGGCCACTATCAAGGTTTTCTTTCCCAATACCTGGACCGCAGTTGCGAACAAATCCTGCTGGTCCTGCAACTGGGGGAAACCCCAACTTAGATTTGCGACACGCACGTTATTCACGGCACCCAATTGAAGTTTGGTCTGAGCGTCCAGCAAATCCTGTTCGCTGGCAAACGCCGGATTGATTGCACCGAATTTCACCGCCGAATACGGATTCAGACCAGCCATCCCTTTACCGTTCAAAGGCGCACCGATCAGCCCAACAACGTGCGGGGCATGATCTTTGATGGGATGGGGTAAACTAGCAATCTCAGTGCAGTCATCAGCAGCGCCCGCTACAACAACCGGGCCATCTGACGAGGGCGTGCCAGAAGTATCGACGCCATCTATGTTTATATCACAATGAGTAGGATCAAATTCCTCGTCCAGAACCAATATGGAAACTTTGTTTTGGAAATGACTGTCCAGTGTTTTCCCGTCGGCAAAGGGATGGTTGATCAGCGTAAAAAGACCAACTTGTTGATCAAAAAGAGACTCATCGGCCACTACGCCGTACCTGCTTACATTCCCCACGATCAAGACATTGGACCCTAATGCCTCAATCACATTGTCAGTTGAGCCCATCTCTTGAAAATATTGCGTGTACTCCTGTGACCATGCAACGACATTTTCAGGCACATCGCCTTTGATGAAACTGCGAGACTTGAGAGCTTCGCCAAAGATCAAGCTATCGAAAAAGTCGATTACTATGTCGGTACGGTACCCCAGTACCGGAAAAGAGGCAGAAACGGCACGGGTTTGCTTAAACAGCGGTGGGTTCAGTAGGGCAACGAGATCCTGGCAAGAGACACCCCATTTCGAACAATCAAGGTCAGGATCAATTGAAACTTCGTTTGCGTTCCAGCCAGCGCTCACAGGTCGCGCGTTCAATGTGGTATAGGGCTCCAGCTTTAGACCAGGCAATACAAAGGTGTCCCCTTTGGAAAATAGCCAATTCGCCTCGGATACTTGGAAACCGCCCACATGGGCTGTGAGGTCCCCAAATGTCTCAGGTGACACAGGCATCCGCTTGCGTGTGCAAATGTCGGTGTTCAGATCGCACAGGATCGCCGAAACAGCCGGGGTCAGCCCATTGCCAATCAACGCGTTTTCTTTAAACAACAAGGGCTCCAGCAAGGTGCCTTCTGTGTTTATCACAGCCTGGGTCGGCAAGTTGGCGGAATTATAAAGCGCCAGATAAAGGTCCGTGATCTCGCGGGTTTGTTGCGTGCGATCGTCAGGTGTTGACCGCCAGGTCAGTTCGATGGAAGCATCCTCTGCTAAAGTGACACTTGCGCTTGCTACGGCCACTAATGCCAATGTCAGAGCTTTGTCGAAAAAGATCATGGGGTCACCTTTTCAGTTTAGCGTCGATTGCGTGATTTCCATCCGGAACGATGCTTGGGTAAAGCCATTGACCATTACAGAAGCAACGCTACTGCCTTCAGGAACAATTACGTCACAGATTTCGTCCGCGCCGGTCGTAAACGGTCGACAGTCAAAATCTGTAAGCAAAGCGGGAGCTTCAAATTTCAGGTACAGGTCAGGATCACCGGGATTATCGCCCACACCAAACATCTGCACCGTCAGATGCAATCCGGGGCTGACCGCGATTGGGGCAAACTGTTTCATCTCGTTTTCAGCAAGCGTGAACGGGCCAAATTCGGTGAATGCGCCGGCAGGGCGACAAATGCTGGTGTCGACGGAAAAACCCACCGCCGCGCCATAGATACAGGCTACGCCGCTTTTGTCCGTCGGGGTCAGTGTCAGAGTCCAGTCTCCCAAGCCGTTGCATTGTGGATAATGCATCACGGAAAAAC